>JACCRL010000243.1 GCA_013813605.1 Gemmatimonadaceae bacterium | reverse complement strand
AAACGATCAACCCGCGCCACGCCCGGGACCCGGCTTGCTTCGCCGGCGAATGCATCCAGGGCGGCGTCGATGGCCGCGTCCTTTCCCCGGACCCGCGTGCGATTCACTCTCACCGTTCGCTGATTCACATCGACAGCGTCCGGCGCCAACCCCAGCTCCAGCAAGCGGGCGCGAAGTCTGGCCACGGGCGCGACAAGATTCACTCGGGCCGTCAGTGACCCAGCCGCCGCCGCGGCAAGCTCGGGTATCCTCCCGACTCCATGATCGGACGTGAGCACGATCGCGACACGCAGGGAATCACGCACCCGGAACAGTGAATCGAAAAAGACTCCCAGCGACCGGTCGAGCCGCAGCATCTGATCGTGGATCTCCTTCGAATCCGGGCCATAGGTGTGGCCGATGGGGTCAGTCGCCGACAACGAGACCGCGAGCAGATCCGTCTGCGGACCAGTGCCGAGCGAAAGCTCACGCAGGCCATCGAGTGCCAGCGCGAGGGTAACGTCGTCCATCCACGGCGTGACTCGCACATGTCCCGCCGCGGCGGCGCTATCGGTGGGGAGAGAATGGGGGAAAGCGGGCTCTATCCCGCCACTCTCCAGGTCGACGCTGTCGGCCTCCTGATAGGCGCTGTCCGGCAGCAGCGGGATCCAGCTCTTGCCGGCATAACTCTGCGGCAATCGTCGCGCGTTGAATCGCCTCACCCAATCAGGCAGTGAGTCGCGGTAGTACCGGCTGGTCGTGAACCGGCCATCCGGGAGATACCAGTAGACTTCCGCGCGCGACCGGCCGACGGGCAGAATCGCTCCGCGATCCTTCATCGAAACCGACAGCGCGCGCGAACGGGAATCCTTGTCGCGCAGCCAGTCAACGAGTGTCGAGCCCTGAAACCGCCCCGGGGATGCACCGCCCACCGTTCCCACCGGAGCGTCGAGGATAGGCGACGCTTTATCGAATACGCCCGCATCGTTGGCGGAGATTCCGGTGGAGCGCGGGAATCGCCCGGAGAGCAGCGTGGCATGCCCGGGGGCGGTTTCCGTGATTGCGTGATCGTGGTGAGCGTTCGTAAACCAGGCGCCGCCGCGCGCGAGCCGGCCGAAGCCGCCATTGAGCTGAGAAGCGAACCGGTCGAGATAATCGCCGCGGAGCTGGTCAACGGTGATGAGGACGACTAGCGATGGTGGCGGAGCGGTCGGCCCGCTCGCCGGGCGCGAAGGCTGGGCGCGGGCATGGGACCCGGAAAGAAGAACAAAAGCGAGGACGAGGGCGGCGCGTAGCATGCGAGAACATACCGAAGGCGTAACCCGGCGCAACTGCAGCGAGCGCCTGGCGGGCGCGGCAACATATGGCGCCCGCCACGAGGGGGGATGATATTAGCGCGCCTTCTGCCGAGACTAATATTCCATGGCGACCGACGCTCCTCGCGCTGAGACGAGACCCGGAACGAAAGTTCTCGCCAGGGTCCTGATTTACTACGCCCTGCTCGCCTTTGTTGCGTGGGTCGCGCGCGATGCGCTTCCGCGTTCCGGAGCTCTCCCTCAACCATCGCTCGACCTGCTCTTCGGCTCGGCGCCGACTCCCGGCACGCCGCCCGTTGTTCCCGCCGGCGCGGCGGATAGCGGACTCGCCTTTATCGTCGGCGTGGCGATGGTTTCCACACTGCTGCTCTCACTTCCGGTCGCCTGGATTTATGTGCTGACGCGCGCCAAGCGCGGGTATCAGCAGTCGGTGGTGCACCTGCTTGTCATTCTGCCGCTGGTCGTCTCCGGCATCGTGGTGCTCGTAAAGGACAGTCTGCCACTGGCCTTCAGCCTCGCCGGCATCGTCGCGGCGGTTCGCTTTCGCAATACGCTCGAGGACAGCAAGGATGCAGTCTACGTCTTCCTCGCCACGGCGATCGGACTTGCCGCGGCGGTTAACGTGCCCGTCGCCGCCGTGATTTCGGTGCTGTTCAACATCACTGTGCTGACGCTGTGGTACACGGATTTTGCGCACGCGCCGGTCGCGCTCGAGGGCCGGCTGGCGGACCAGAGGCTGAAAAAGGCGCGGCAGCTGGCGCGCACTGGCACCTTCGTCGCGCGCATCGACCAGGAGGTATTCCGTGACATGACGCGCGAGCAGCTCGAAGGCGTTGCCGAGCGCGCGTGGAACCGCGCCCATGAGAAGCAGACCGAATCGGGCGGCGGGTCATCAGAAACGGTGGTCCGCATCCGCACGCGCGATGTCGAGGAGCTGCGGCGGGTCATCGAGCCGCGACTCACCGATCATGTCAGCCGTTGGCGTATGATCCGGACCGTGCCGGGCGACGGCAACTTCCAGGTCGTGGAATATTCGGCGAAGCTCAAGAAGGAAACGACCGCCGACGATCTTCTCGCCCTTGTGAGATCCGCTGGCGGCACGGCGCTGATCGACGCGGAGATCATCTAGCATGACTACTTCAACCTGCGTGAGGACCCGGCCCTTGATACTCGATAAACGCATTGGCGTCGCGGCCATACTTGCAGCGTTCGTGCTGCTCGCGGCAGACGTTCCAGCCCAGAAGGCACCCAAGCCGGACAAGCTCGACAAGCGGGACAAGACGCCGCAGGCCCCACCAATCTTTTTTGATTCCGAGGACCCGCTCGCCGTCACGCTGACCGCCAACATCGGAAGACTGCGCCGCGACAAGAGTCCGAATCCCCCATGGCGCGCCGCGACTCTTTCCTACACGAGCGCTGAGGCAACAACCGTCACGGTTCCGATCAAGGCGCGGACACGCGGAATATGGCGTCTCAAGACGTGCGAGTTCCCACCGCTCCGTCTCAATTTCAGCGGCGAACAGTCGAAGGGGACGGTATTCCAGCGGCTCGATAAACCGAAGCTGGTGAGTTTCTGCCGAGACACGGACGGCTACGAACAGTATGTCCTGCAGGAGCTGCAGCTGTACCGCGCCTACCAGCTGCTGACCCCGGTGAGTCACAAGGTAAGGCTGCTGCGGGTTGCATATACCGACAGCGCGAGCGGGAAAGTCCACGCGACGCGTCATGCCATCCTGCTCGAGGAGCCCGATGCGCTCGCCGCTCGCCTCGGGGGCAGGATCGTGGAGCACAAGGGGGCCTTGCCGGGAGATCTCGACCCATTTTTCGATGCACTCGTCGGGGTGTTCCAGTACTTCATCGGGAACACGGACTTTTCCAGCGCCGCCCTCCACAACATGGAACTGTTGCAGAAACCTGACGGCACGATGGTTCCTCTCGCATACGATTTTGACTTCTCGGGCGCCGTCAACGCGACCTACGCGACCGTCGACCCAAAGCTCACAGTCACACATGTGCGCGCACGGCTGTTCCGCGGTTACTGCACGGAGGGCGATGCGTTCGCTAAAATCTTTGCGCTCTTCAACGAGAAAAAGGATCAGATCTACGCCCTGTACGGAGATCCCGTCGGCAAGCTTCTCGATCCCCGCGTTGCGAGAGAGACGCTCCAGTACTTCGACGCTTTCTATCGCACCATCAACGACTCGCGGCTGGCGCGGCGCGAAATCCTCGAAGCGTGTATTGCCCGGCCCTGATGTGTCGGGCGGGCGGCCTGGCGTGTCGCGATCGTTCCAGTACGAAATTGGGTCTCTGGCAGAACTCGAGGGCCTCGCGCGCGCGACAATTCCGCTTGGCATCGGCGCGAGCCCTCCGCGCCGCTCGTTCCACCGTGACATCCACCTCGACACCACTGACGAGTCGCTGAGGACACGGGGCGTCGCGTGCCGCGTCAGGCTGGCGAGCGGGGGCACTCGAACACTCACGGTTCGCATCCACGCGAGCGCCGGGCACGAGGAGGTTCGGATCAGCAGTATCGTGCGCAGTGTCGAGATCGACGAGGCGCTGCGCGAGGATACTGTGGCGGGCAGGCGCCTTTCTTCACTCGTTGATCCCGCACTTCTCGTTGCCCGGACCGAGCTCTCGGTTGAGCGGCTGACGCGCCTGGCGGATCGCGACTGGCTGCGCCGGCCCCGCATCGAGCTGCACTACGATCAGGTGACAATCAGCCGCGACGGTCTTTCGCGAACGTTCTATCGGTTCTCCGGCCGTGCGCGTCGAGGTCAGCTCGAAAGACTTGACCGGCTGGCTTGTGCGCTCGAGGCACAGCAGAACCTTCGTCCGCTCACGGTGCCTGCGGCCGAACGCGGCGAGCTGCTGCTCAAATGGGCGCGGCGCGGCCGTACCGATTCGCGCGATCCCGGTTCGGATTCCCTGCTCCGCATTCCGAACACAGACGAGACCAGGTCCACCTCCGCCGAGTTCCTCAATCCCGAGCTCAGTCTCCTCAAGTTCCAGCTTCGGGTGCTGGCGCTGGCCGAGCACGCGGAGACGCCGCTCCAGGAACGGCTGCGATTTCTGGCAATTGTGAGCGCCAATCTCGACGAGTTCTTCATGGTCCGGATGGGAGGATTGAGAGCAGCTGGGCGCGAAGAGCCCGATGAAGAGCCCGATGACAGGATGTCGCGCGGCGAGCAGCTGGAGAAGATTGGTGCTCTGATCCGCGATATAACGACACGCCAGGCAGCCTGTTACGAAGAATGCCGCGGTGAGCTCCGCGACATCGGATTTCACATTCTCGACTGGAATCAGCTCGAAGCGGCAGATCGGGTGGAGCTGCGCGAACGGTGCCGCGACGAGATTCTGCCGTCGTTGACGCCACTCGCGATGACGCTCAGTCCCGGCCACCCGATGCCGCACATGCCGCACCTCGCGCTTTCCCTGGCAGTTGTGTTCCGCGGCCACGAAGGTGACCGTCCCCGCCTGGCGGAGCTCGAGCTTCCATCTGATTCGCCCCGCTTCATGCCCCTGCCGGGACGGCCATTCGTTGTCGTACCGCTGGAGCAGGTCGTGAGGGGCAGTCTGGATCTCCTCTACCCCAACGCGAGAGCGGAAGGCGCGTACCTGTTTCGCGTGACTCGAGCCGGCGACCTCGCGCTCGATGAATCAGCGGCCGATGACCTGCTCGAGGCAGTTGCCCATGCGAGCGGTCGCCGTTCTCTCAACCCCGCGATCAGGGTCGAGGTGGAGCGCGACATGCCCGGATTCGTACGCGAGCTCGTGCGCCACAGCCTTTCCGGAGACGCTGACGAAGATGGCGATGAGCTGCAGACGGACGATTTTGAAGAGGCGGAAGGCTTGCTCGACCTGCGCAGCCTGACCGAGCTCACGCTTCCGCAGGCTGGCGG
>JACCRL010000240.1 GCA_013813605.1 Gemmatimonadaceae bacterium | reverse complement strand
CCCTGACGAGATCGGCAAAGCCGAGGATCAGGGTCCCCATCGCGAGTCCCCAGTAGAGCCAGGGGCGGCGGGACGCATCACGCGAGGACGACGCCGCGGCGTTGCGGTCGAATTTGGCCATTGTGGTGGTTAGTGTAGGGCGAGGGGAAATGAGTGTCAACCCGAGCGGGCTCGGCGGCTCTCAGGAAGTTGCGGGCGGACGCATGATTTCGCGCAGCAGATTTCGCTCTGCCGCGGAGAGAAGCTCCGCGACGTTGAGGTACGCGATGAGCTCTTCTCCCTGCCTCAGAATTCCGTGCATGTGCTCGGCCGCCAGGCCTCGAAAAACCTGCGACGGCTCCGAGAGGTGAGCTCGGTCGAGCACGATGACATCGCGGACGCTGTCGGCAACCGCGCCCACCCACTCTCCCTCGATGCTGAAGACGATAGTGCGCGCGCGGTCCGATGGCTGCGCTGCCGCCATCTCGAACCGGCGCCGCAGGTTTATGACCGGCACGCGCCGCCGCTGGTACCGGATCATCCCCACGATCCAGTCGGGTGCGCCGGCGAGGGGAATCGGCGGCACGTAGGCAAGGATGCGCTCGACCGAAAAAACGTCGGCCGCAAAAACTTCGTCACCAAGCGTGAACGTCACGATCTGGGTGGGCTCCACCGTGCTCTTCACTTCAGAATTCATTTTCGATGCCTCGGCGGCTACGCTTTCCGCGCGGCGAGGAGACGCGCTATCGTTGCCGCAATGTCGACCGCCGCGACCACGTGGTCCGCTCCCGCGGTATCGAGAGCCGCCTGCGGCATGCCGTAAATGAGCGCCGAATCGCGGTCCTGCACAACTGCCTTGCCTCCTGCGGCGCGCAGCATCTTCAGGCCGTCGGCTCCGTCGCGGCCCATGCCGGTGAGCACGACTCCGATCGCCGATTTTCCGAATGCGGCGAGCGAGGTGAAAAGCGGGTCGGCGGCCGGCCTTACGCCCCAGACGGTCGGGGAGAGATCGAGTCGAATAAAGGCGTCGTTTCCCGCCCTCGCGACGGTCATGTGATAGCCGCCGGGGGCGATATAAACCCGGTCTTCGACCACCGGCTCACCGTCGAGAGCCTCGGAAACGGATATGGCGCTGATGAGATCGAGACGCTGGGCGAGCGTTCGCGTGAAATCGCGCGGCATGTGCTGCACCACCAGCACCGCCGCACCGAGCACGCCGGGGAGCTGCGGGATGATCTCGCCCAGGATGCGCGGTCCACCAGTCGACGAAGCGATGCCCACGACACGCGTCGCCTGCGCTGCCGTCTCCCCGGTAGTGGCGGAGGGCGGCCGCGACGGCCTGCCGGAAAGGATGCGCTTTCCCGTCAGATTCATTGTGCGGGCGGCGCGGAGCGCGTTCATCAGCTCTTCCCGCACCGTCACAAGATCGATGCTGATCGGGCCGGACGGTTTTCGCACGAACTCCACTGCGCCGCGCTCGAGGGCGCGGATCGTCATCTCGTTTCCGCGCTCGGACCCGGCCGCGCTCAGCATTATCACCGGCCGGGGCATCTCGCGCATGATCTGCTCGAGCGCCGCGAGGCCATCCATCTCCGGCATCTCGATGTCGAGCGTAACGATCGAAGGCTGGAGGGCGCGTACCTGCGCCATACCCTCGGCGCCATTGGCGGCGCTGCCGACGACGCGGAACTCCCCGGTCTCCTCGACCATCTCGCTGATCAGCTGGCGCATGAACGCGCTGTCGTCGACGACTACTACGGTGGGGAGGGTCTCGTCCACAGGCGCGGGGTGAGAGGGTGGAAGAGCCTACAATTTACGAAAGATCCGCTCCCTCGCGTTTACGGCCGAGAACAGGTTCCTTGCCTTGCCCAGCAGTGTCTCGACTTTGCCGAGCACCAGAAAGCCTCCCGGCGCGAGCACGCGGTGGAATCGCTCGAACAGCTCTTCCTGGGCATCCCTCTCGAAGTAGATGATGACGTTTCGGCAGACGAGCAGATGCACGTCGCGCATCGGCGGCGCTTCCTCCAGCACGTCATGCCGAGCGAAGCGTACCATTCGCTTTACCTCGGGCGTTATTGTGCTGAGACCGGCGACCTGCGGGAAATATTCCTCGCGCAGGGCGCGCGGCGTATCGGTGAATGCCGGCTCGCCATAGAAGCCGCGCTCGGCTTCGGCAAGACAGTCGACATCGATGTCCGTTCCGAGCAGGGTGACACGGTCGAGCCTCGATTGCTCACCGCTGACGGCGGCCTGGCGGTGCATCAGCACCGCCAGCGAATACGGCTCTTCACCCGACGAGCACCCCGCGCTCCACACACGCAGCTCGGGCTCGCTTCGTTCCCAGAGCGCCGGCATGACACGCTCCTCGATCGCCGCGTACGTCTCCCAGTTCCGGAAAAATTTCGTGACGTTGATTGTGAGCGCGCGCAACAGGCGGTCGTACTCGAGGGGATCCCGGTCGAGGAGCGCGCTGTACTCCCAGTAGGTGAAGGACTTGTTCGCGCGCATGCGGACGGCGATGCGCCGCCGCAGGCACTTGTCCTTGTAGCTGGAGCACCTGAAGCCGCGCTCGCTGGTGATCT
>JACCRL010000207.1 GCA_013813605.1 Gemmatimonadaceae bacterium | reverse complement strand
TTGCGGGCGCGCTCACTGCCCACGACCTGTTCCTCAAGCCCGCCGCCTTTTTCGTGACGCCGGGCAGTTCGGTGAATGTCCGCGTGCTCAACGGAACGTTTACTACCAGCGAGAACTTCGTTTCCCGCAACCGGCTGCGCGATCTCTCCCTGCTCGGCCCGTCGGGGAGGACGATGCTCGATACGACGATGTGGGACACGACCGGCACAGCCAGCAGCATCTCCCTCAGAACCAGCGAGGCCGGCACGTACATGCTTGCCGCCTCTCTTCGCACCCGTGAGATAAAGCTCGAGGCAAAGGAATTCAACGAGTACCTCGCTTCCGACGGCGTCAACGACGTCCTCGCTGCCCGACGGCGGAGCGGCGAGACGGGCCTGGCTGCGCGCGAGCGATACTCCAAACACGTCAAGGCGCTGATTCAGGTCGGCGCCGAGCGCACCGATGGCTTCGACACCGTCCTTGGATACCCCGCCGAGCTGGTGCCGCTCGACAACCCGTACTCGATGCGGACGGGCAGAATTCTTCGCGTGCGCGCGCTGACTGACGGGTCGCCCGTACCGAACCAGATCGTCATCGCCGGAGGTCGGACGCCCTCGGGCAGCCGCATCAGGCCCCAGACGGTGCGCACCGACGCAGACGGCACCGCCCGCGTGCGCATCTCGTCCCGCGGCGCGTGGTATGTGAAGTTCATCAACATGCAGCGCGCCCGCGGCGATACGACAATCGACTACGAGTCGAAGTGGGCGACGTTGACGTTCGGCGTCCGGTAGGAGATGGAGAGCAGCGAACGCGTCCGCTCGACTACCATTCTCGCCGTTCGCCGTGATGGTCAGGTGGCGCTTGGCGGTGATGGGCAGGTCACGGTCGGCCAGACGGTAATGAAGTCCAACGCGCAAAAGGTGCGCTCCCTGCGCGGCGGCAAGCTGCTGGCGGGGTTCGCGGGTGCGGCTGCCGACGCATTCACCCTGTTCGAGAAGTTCGAGGAAAAGCTCGAGCGTTATCCCGGCAACCTGTCGCGCGCGGCGGTGGAGCTGGCCAAGGATTGGCGCAGCGACCGCGTTCTGCGGCGTCTCGAGGCCCTGCTTGCCGTCACCGATCGCGAGCACGGCTTCATCATTTCCGGAACCGGAGACATCATCGAGCCCGATGACGGTATTCTCGCCATCGGCTCCGGCGGTTCCTACGCGCTTTCGGCAGCGCGCGCGCTGCTCACCAACACGTCGCTCCCCGCAAAGGAAATCGTGCAGAAGAGCCTGGAGATCGCGGGCGACATCTGCGTCTACACCAACCGGAACATCACCGTCATCGAACCGGGCTGATGGCTTCGCCGCGCACGCAGCAGGCGCTTGAGAAGCTCGCCGGCCTGACCCCGCAACAAATCGTCGAGGAGCTCGACCGCTACATCGTTGGCCAGGGCGACGCAAAGAAAGCAGTCGCCATCGCGCTCAGGAACCGCTGGCGCCGCCAGCGCGCGCCCGAGAACATCCGCGAGGAGATCTCGCCCAACAATATCATCCTCGTCGGGCCGACCGGCGTTGGGAAAACCGAGATCGCGCGTCGCCTTGCCCGCCTCGCCGGCGCGCCCTTCGTGAAGGTCGAAGCATCGAAGTTCACCGAAGTCGGTTACGTCGGACGCGATGTGGAATCGATGGTGCGAGATCTGGTTGAGAACGCGGTGACGATGGTGCGTGCCGAGCGCGAGTCCGAAGTCCAGGAGCCGGCGAAGAAGAAAGTCGAGGAGCGCCTTCTCGACCTCCTCCTGCCCTTTACCGCCGAAGGAAAGCAGGCGGCCAACCAGCCGCCGCCGGATGGCGGCGGCGCGCACCTTTTCGTCGTATCGCCAACGGGAGCAGTGTCGCAGGAGAGCGATGCAGTTCACGAGCGCTACAAGCGGACGCGCGAGAAGCTCAAGCAGCTTCTTCTCGATGGACAGCTCGAGGACCGCGAGCTCGAGATCGAAGTTGCGCAACAGTCTCCCGTCATGTTCGACATGATGGTCCCGCAGGGCGCTCCGGAGGGAATGGACAACCTCTCCGATATGCTCAAGGACATGCTCCCGAAGCGCACGAAGCGGAGAACTCTCAAGGTTTCCGAAGCCCGCCGCGTTCTCCTCGACGAGGAGCTGGAGAAGCTGATCAACAAGGAGGATGTCACCGCCGATGCGCTCGAGCGCGTGCAGACGATGGGCATCATCTTCCTCGACGAGATTGACAAGATTGCCGGACAGCGCGGCAACGCGGGCGGGCCCGACGTCTCGCGCGAGGGCGTTCAGCGCGATCTCCTTCCCATCGTCGAAGGCTCCAACGTGCAGACCAAGCACGGCATGGTGAAGACCGACCACGTGCTCTTCGTTGCCGCCGGTGCATTCCACGTCGCCAAGCCGAGCGACCTCATTCCCGAGCTGCAGGGTCGATTCCCCATCCGTGTTGAGCTGCAGCCGCTCACCGAAGCGGATTTCGTTCGCATCATGAGCGAGCCGGAGAATGCGCTCACCCGTCAGTATTCGGCGCTTGTCGCGGCAGAGGGCGCGACACTGGAGTTCACCGAGGATGGGATCGCGGAAATCGCGCGCATCGCCGCCCATGTCAACGACCGCATGGAAAACATCGGCGCGCGACGCCTGCACACAGTCATGACGACGCTGCTGGAGGATGTCCTGTTCGGGCTGCCCGAGAGCGGCCTCACGACCGTGCGGGTGGATGGCAAGCTGGTGCGCGATCGCCTGAGCGCGATCGCCGAGGACGAAGATCTCAGGCGGTACATCCTGTGACGCTGGCGAAAAGCGGGGAAGGGAACCGAATTCAGAATTTCCTTTCCCCGCTCAAGTCAGACCTCGGCGTAGGAAATCGAGCTCAGCTTCCCGGCGCGATCCGGTAGACGATCCCGTTCCCGATCACGTAGAGCTCGCCCGCCGCGTCCTGGCCGAACGATGTGACTTGGCGTAGCGTCTGAGTCGCCCACTCGCGCTGGTCTACTGCCTGGCCGGCTGAATAGCGAAAGCTCCGCAGTCCACCGGCGCAGAAATCCGAATAGAAATAGTGTCCGCGCAGTGCCGGGATCGCGGTACCGCGGTACACATATCCGCCCGTGATCGAGCAGTTGCCGCCGGCGTGCGTGTAATCGAGCGCCGGAGCTTCGAGCCCGGCCGTGTCGCAGCTCGCCGCATTGTAGCACGCTGACCCTTCGGTGATGTTCCACCCGTAGTTCACGCCCGCGCGAGTTGACGGCACCACGGAAACTTCCTCGCGCTGGCCCTGACCGACGTCGGCGACGTAAAGGAGCGCGGTCGTCGCATCGAATGCGAAGCGCCACGGATTGCGCAGGCCCTTCGCCCAGATCTCCGGTCTTCGGCCAGCCTGGCCGATGTACGGATTTCCCGCCGGGACGACGTAGGGATCACCGCCGTCGACATCGATGCGCAGCATCGATCCGAGGAACACGTTCAGGTTCTGCGCGTTCCTGGTGGGGTCGCCAGCGCCCCCGCCGTCGCCGAGGCCGATGAACATCATTCCATCGGGCCCGAACGCCGCCAAACCGCCGTTATGATTGTTCAGCGGGTGCGGCGTGGTAAAGATCAGTTTCGCCGAGCCGGGATCAGCGGCCTGCGGGTTCGATGCGGACGCCGTATAGCGCTCGACCCGAATCGCCCCGTCCGGCGCAGCCGTATAGTAGAGGTAGAAAAACCGGTTGGTGGCGAATCGCGGGTGGAACGTGATGCTCAGTAGCCCACGCTCTCCGCCGCCAAGGACCTTGCTCGAGATGTCGAGGAATGCGGCCGGCTGAACCTGGCCATTGGCGACGATGCGAATCCGCCCAGCCTGCTCGACGACGAACAGGCGCGCGTCGCCCGGCGGCGAGCCGGCGAACACCGGGGCTGACAGCCCCGTCGCGACGGCCTCCAGCCTGAGCGTCAGGTCGGCCGGCGGAGTGACCGGCTCAACGGGCGAATCCGATCCCCCACACGCGGCGAGCACGAGAGCGAGGAGTGCGAGCGGAAGGGTCCTGTCTGCAATGAGCATGAGGTGCATTGGCAAAGGATAGGTTCTGGCGGGCGGAGTATATTTCCCGCCGCACCTTCTTACCACCCCGTCACGCCCTTCTGGTTTCACTCGAAATGGCGAAAAACAAAGAGCGTCCGCACCGCGACTTCCTCCAGATCCCCGATTTTTCGGCGAAAGAGCTCGACAAGCTCTTCGCGCTGGCAGACTCGATGAAGCGCGGCCGCTACAAAAAGAAACCGCTCGCCGGCAAATCGCTGGCGATGATCTTCATGAAGTCTTCGACGCGCACTCGCGTTTCCTTCGAAGTCGGGGCCTGGCAGCTGGGCGGACACGCGCTCTTTCTCTCGCCCCGTGATGTGCAGCTCGGCCGCGGCGAACCGATCGCTGACACGGCGCGCGTGCTGTCGCGCTACGTCGATGGCATCATGATCCGGACGTTCGCGCATGGCGATGTCGAGGAGCTCGCGCTCAATGCGAGCGTGCCCGTGATCAACGGGCTCACTGATCTGCTACACCCCTGTCAGGTGCTTGCCGACCTGCTCACGGTCCGGCAACACCTTGGCGGCCACAGGAAAAAGCGCTTCGCGTGGATCGGCGACGGCAACAACATGGCAAACTCGTGGATCAACGCCGCGTACGTCCTCGGCTTCGAGCTGACGCTGGCTTGCCCTGCGGGCTATGATCCCGATCCGTACATACTTGCGCGTGCGCAGAAGAAGGCAAAGGTTCGCGTAGTGCGCGATCCCGCCGAGGCGGCAAGTGGCGCGCACGTCGTCAACACCGACGTGTGGGCGTCGATGGGTCAGGAAGAGGAGCAGGCGATTCGCGAAAAGGCGTTCAGGGGCTTCATCGTCGACGAGAAGATGATGAAGCGCGCCAAGCGCGACGCGATCTTTCTCCACTGCCTGCCCGCGCACCGCGGCGAGGAAGTCGCGGCAAACGTCATCGAGGGCTCGCAGAGCCGCGTCTGGGATCAGGCCGAGAATCGCCTCCACATTCAGAAGGCAATCATGGCCGTGCTGATGGGCGGGGAGAAGCTGTAACTGTCGGGCACGTCTCGTGCACACCTTCACCGCATGCCGACGACCGCGAAGAAAATAGACGAGCTCTACGACCTGATCAGCGGAATAGAGATAGCGATGTTCACCACCCGCCGCCCCACCGGGCAGCTGGTGTCACGCCCGATGGCAACCCAGGATCGCATCGAGGGAGCCGACCTCTGGTTCGTCACCGACGCGGATACCGACAAGCTCGATGAGCTGAAGCTCGACCCGCACGTCAACTGCGCGTACTACAACAACAAGTCGCGCGAATGGGTCTCGGTCAGCGGCATCGCCACCATTTCGAAGAATCGGGCGAAGATCCGCCAGCTCTATCAGGAAGACTGGAAGGCCTATTTCGGCGACGAGGGGGGCGACCGCGACGGAGGTCCCAACGACCCCCGCCTCACCCTGATCCTGATCGAAGCCGAGTCGGCCGTATACATGAAGGTCAACAAGCCGCGCCCCGTTGTCCTTTTTGAGGTGCTCAAGGCCAGGATCACCGGGAATCGCGTCGACATAGGCGAAGTCCGCGAGATCACCGGTGGTGAAATGATGCGTTAGGCAGGGATTCAGCGCTCCCTGCCATTTTGTCACGGCGCCCCTCGTATCCGGGGGGCGCTTCGCACATATTGCGTCCACTCCTCGACCACCCACCACTTCGACTCGCATGGCCGCACCCCCCGCGTCACCCCCCGCCCAAGCGCCACTCAAGCAAACCCCACTCCGGGACATCCACGCCGCGCTCGGCGCCAAGTTAGTCCCCTTCGCCGGCTATGAAATGCCGGTGCAGTACCCCACGGGGATCACCGCCGAGCACAACGCCGTGCGCGAGAAAGCGGGGTTGTTCGACGTCAGCCACATGGGCGAGTTCATGGTGCGCGGTCCGCAGGCCGTGGACTTCGTGAACTATGTGGCGACCAACGATGTCGCCGCACTCGCCGTCGGCCAGGCGCACTACTCCACCATCCTCAACGACCGCGGCACGATCGAGGACGACTGCCTCGTCTACCGCTCGGAAGACCGCGTGATGATGGTCGTGAACGCGTCCAACACGGACAAGGATTTCGCGCACATCGAGCAGCACCTCGGGAAGTTCGACGCAACGCTCGAGAACATCAGCGAGCAAATCGCGCTGCTCGCTCTGCAGGGACCCGAAGCCGCGCGAATTCTCCAGCAGCACACCGATGTCGACCTCTCCGCCATCAAGTATTACGAGTTCGTGCTCGGCAGCATCGCCGGCATCGACCGCGTTTACATCTCGCGCACCGGCTACACTGGCGAAGACGGCTTCGAGCTGTACTTCCAGAACGCGCACGCCGAGGCGATGTGGAAGGCACTCACCTCGTCCGGCGAGGTCACCCCGGCCGGGCTCGGCTGCCGCGATTCGCTGCGACTTGAAATGGGGATGGCCCTCTACGGCAACGACCTCGATGACACCGTCACGCCGCTCGAGGCAAGCCTCGGCTGGCTCGTCAAGATGAAGAAGGGGGATTTCGTCGGGCGCGGCGCACTCGAGCGGCAGAAGGCGGAAGGGCTGAAGCGCAAGCTGGTGGGATTCACTACCGCTGAACGATCTTTTCCACGCCACGGTTATCCCGTATTCGTGAACGGCCGCGGCAGCGGCGAAGTGAAGAGCGGAACTCTCAGCCCAACGCTCGGGGTGCCGATCGGAACTGCATACGTGCCCACCGAATTTGCAGCGGAAGGCTCGCCGATAGAGATCGAGATCCGCGGCAGGCGCATTCCTGGTGTCGTGCAGAAAATGCCGTTCTACAAGAACGGAAGCCGGCTTCAGGCATAAGTGCGGGTCGCGGTAATCATCATCTCCGATTCCGTCGTCGGAGGCGAGCGCAAGGATTCCTCCGGAAAGTCGGTGGCGGAATGGGCGCGGGCGCGGGGCGATGATGTGACTTCTGTTTCGTGCGCCGATGAAACGCTGGCCATTACACAGGCGCTCCTGCGGGCATGCGATGATGAAGGCGCCGATCTGGTGCTCACCACCGGCGGCACCGGCCTCTCCCCAAGGGATGTAACTCCCGAGGCGACACGCGCCGTCATCGAGCGGGATGCGGGGGGAATCGCCGAGCGTCTGCGCGTTGCGACGCTGGACAGCTTTCCGCGCGCGGCGCTGTCGCGCGGCATCGCCGGAACGCGCGGCCGCTCGCTGATCGTGAACCTGCCCGGATCGCCGGGCGGAGTGCGTGACGGACTCGCCGCGCTCGACCCGATCATTACGCACGCGCTGGAGATTTTGCGCGGCGAGCCGGGCGATCACCAGCGCGCCGCGCCTGGCCCGTCACACGCGCGAAAGAAGTCCTCGTGAGAATCCTCATCACGCTGGCCGACGTCGAGCCCGCGGTACGCCTCAACGCACTGCTCGAAGGCGCGGGCGCGCAGACATCGATGGTCTCGCCGCTCGATGATCTCCGCGGTGAGATAAAAAAGTTCAAGCCCGACGTGATAGTGCTTACCGGCGCGCTCGGCGACGCCGCAACGATGCAGATCGTCCGCGACCAGCTGTGGAGTGGAATAGCGGTCGTAGGCCTGACGGATGTCGAGGATCCCGACCTTCGGCAGCGGCTGCGCATGCTGGGTTTCGTCGATGTCTACGCCAAGCCCGTATCTCCGGACGAGCTATACCTGGCAGTGCGGCGCGTGCTCGACCGCCAGCGTCTCATCGAGGCAACCGGTCTCATCGGCCAGTCGGATGCGATCCGTGAGGTGCTGCTCAAAGTCGAGCAGATCGCTCCCGTGTCGAGCACTGTCATCATCGAAGGGGAGAGCGGGACTGGAAAAGAGCTCGTCGCGAACGCGATTCACCGGCTGAGTCCGCGCCGCGGCAAGCCGTTCATCGCCGTGAATGCTGGCGCGTTGCCGGAATCGCTGATCGAGAGCGAGCTGTTCGGCCACGAGAAGGGAGCGTTCACGGGTGCCGCCGAGCGGCGCATCGGCAGGTTCGAGCTCGCCGACACGGGGACGCTGTTCCTCGACGAGATCGGGGAGATTCCGCCATCAACGCAGGTGAAGCTGCTGCGCGTACTGGAGGAGCGGCATCTCACGCGCGTCGGAGGCACGAAGCAGATACCGATCGATGTACGAGTCGTTGCGGCCACGAACCGTCCGCTGCGCGCCAGCGTCGAGGACGGGCATTTTCGGGCGGACCTGTATTACCGCCTCAACGTCCTGTCGATCTACATCCCGCCCTTGAGAGAGAGGCGCGAAGACATCCCGGTGCTGGTGCGCCGCTTCATCAGGGAATTTTCTTCGCGGCACGAGCGCCCGTTCCACGGAGTGTCCGCGGAAGCGATGCAGAACCTGATGAGCTATCCGTGGCCCGGAAACGTGCGTGAGCTGCGCAACCTCGTCGAAAGCATGGTGGTGCTGGCACCGGGCAGGGAGATCGGACCGGAAGATATTCCACGCCAGATCACGGAGGGCGGCGCGGCGCGATTTCTTCCCGTGCACGTGGGACCTGTCGTGCGCGGATCGCTCGCAACGGAAGGCCGCGAGCTCGAGTTCCTGGTGAGGAGCATGCTCGAGCTCAAGCTGCAGGTGGAGGAGCTGCGGCGACGAATGGATGACGAGCGCGGGCATCCCTCGGATTGGGTGGCGGAGATTGCATCATCCGATGGTGTCG
>JACCRL010000171.1 GCA_013813605.1 Gemmatimonadaceae bacterium | reverse complement strand
TTCGCGACCGCGATGTCGAGCTGGACTACGACGTCGAGGATGCCGATGGTACGCCGAGCGGAGTGGTGCGACTGCGGCTGCCGGAGAAAATCGCCCGCACCCTGACGGTGGACGAGGTTCCGAAGCTTGATCGGCCGGTGAAGTTCGTCGTGCTGCGCGGGCAGCGCGGAGCCGTGCGCGCCGATACTCTCGAGGACCTCCAGGAAAAGCTTCGCCAGCCATGGTCGCCCGACGAGGTCGATGGTGCCCCCGATGACGCATCGCTGCAATCAAAGTCAGAGCGAGAGGTGCGGGAGATCGCCTCTGAGTTCCGCCGTCATCGCGCTGGTGGCCAACGTCACGGCAGGGGCGGACGGCCGGGGCGGCAGAGTGGACGCGGTGGCAGTGGTGGAGGAGGACGGGGCAGCGGTGGGGGAGGCGCGGGACGTAAGCGCGGACCGGAGGGCGGAGGCAGACCGGGTAGTCGGAGTCGCCGGCGCGGTCGTTGAACCTGTGACCCGTATCCTCAGGCCGGCGGCCGTTTCCGCTGCCGCGTCACACTCTCCGGCTCCGGCGTCATTCCCCATCCCGGCAAGTTCAGCCGCGACACCGTCGCGTACGCATCACCATCGGCCTTGAACTTCGCATCGCACTCAGCCGAGCAAAAAAAATACTTGCTGCCCTGGTGCTCGCCCGAGAAGGGCGCCTCATCCGCGTTAATCGTCATGCCGCAAACCGGATCAACAACGCGATCTGACATCTGAATCTCCCAAGTGAAGGCGAAGATAAACTGTAAGTGGGACTATACCAGGCTCAACCTAGGCCTCTCCTCGGGAAACGCCAGCGCGTCCTCACGATACGAAAGCCATCCGGTCGCGTCGTTCGTCACCAGCTCCACCTCGGTCCCCAATGGCAGCGTCAGATTCGGGACTTCGTGGCCGGCCGGAAAATCCATCAGGATCGGAATCTCCAGGTCGGAGAGGAGGTCGAGGAGAAAATCCTCGAATTCATCTTCTTCGGAACGGTCAAGCGATAGCTGTCCGAACACGATGCCGCGCACGTGACGAAGCAGTCCAGCCGAACGGAGATGGAGAAGGCGTTCATCCACGACCGACATCGGATCACCCGTCTCCTCCAGAAAGAGAATCGCATCGCGCGTGTCGATCTCGTATGGCGTGCCGATCGTCTGTTGGACGAGCGAGAGATTTCCGCCCGTTAACCGTCCCACCGCATGGCCCGGTCGCACCGCGCGGGCGATGCCGCGCCCGAGCTTGGTCGCCGGACGGGGAGTAGTGAGGGCAGACAGGAGTGAAACCATCGTCTGGTCGTCCGCGCCAGGAATGAGGTCGTCCAGCGTCGGACCGTGGAACACCCGCAGCTGCGCGCGCCGCATCAGCCAGAGGTGCAGTGCGGTTATGTCGGAGTAACCGATGAACGCCTTGGGATTCCGCTTGAAAATTTCCGGGTCGAGGTAGGGAAGCAGCCTCACCGCGCCGTATCCGCCCGTGCCGCAGATGATCGCCTTCACCTTTGGATCGAGCCACATCCCCATCAGGTTCTCGGCGCGCCGCTCGTCCTCGTGCTGCTGGAAGCGGCGGAAGCGTTCGATCTCGGAGTCGAGAACAACGGGATAGCCCGCCTCCTCCATTGCCTTGACGCCCCGCATCAGCCACCCACCCCGCGGAGCGTACGACGGCGCGACAACCCCGATCGTATCGCCCTTCACTAGCGGCGCCGGCCGGTGCAACGCCGGCGGAGGCACGACCGGCGGGACAAATGGCACTCCCGCGCTGATGGGCGCGAAGTCAGGCGCCATTTCGATCGTCTGGGGGTACGCTCCGGATAACTCAGTCAATCGTCAACTCGAAGCGCATCGTCGGGTAGGCACTGCTAGATTCCAGAATATGCCGGATACTTCGGTCAAGGCGGCGAATCCCGCCCCGGGACCTCCTCTCAATATGCAGACCCCTACCCCTGAAAACACCTACTTTCGGAAGGGCTTCGGGCTAAAAGCCGAAATCCAGGGCGAATTGGCCGCGGATTATACCGGCCACCTGGTGGATCTCCTCCAGGCGAGGGACTATACCCTCGCCGCCGGGGACGTAACCATCCGTTTAGCCAAGGAATTCGGCTTCTGCTACGGGGTCGAGCGGGCTGTCGACTACGCCTATCAGGCCCGCCGCAAGTTCCCGGAAAGAACCATCTACATGGCCGGCGAGATCATCCATAATCCGCACGTGATCTCGAAGCTCGGCGCCATGGGCATCAACTTCCTGATGCCGGAGAACGGCCACATCGACTTCAGCGGCGTTCGGGCGGAGGACGTGGTAATTCTTCCCGCGTTCGGGGTCACGATCAGGGATTTCGAGATCCTCCGGCAGACCGGCTGCGTGATGGTGGATACGACCTGTGGCTCCGTGCTCAACGTCTGGAAGCGGGTCGACAGCTACGCGCGCGACGGATTCACGTCGCTCATTCACGGCAAGTACTACCACGAGGAGACGCGCGCCACGGCGTCCCAGGCCGAGCGGTATCCGGCGGGTCACTATTTCATCGTGCGCAATCTCGAGGAAGCGCAGCTCGTCTGCGATTTCATCGAAGGCCGCCTGAGCGCCGGCGCCCTGATGGAGCGCTTCGCCAACGCCGCGTCGCCGAACTTCGATCCCGCCCGCGACCTGCGGCGAATCGGAGTTGCCAACCAGACGACGATGCTGGCGCGCGAATCGATGGCGGTTGGCGAGCTGGTCGGCCAGTCGATCGCCCGCGCCCACGGAAGCGAGTATGCGGCGGAGAACTTCCGCACCTTCGACACCATCTGCAGCGCCACCCAGGAGCGGCAGGACGCGGTCGTCGAGCTGCTCCGGGAGCCGCTGGATGTAATGGTCGTGATCGGCGGCTACAACTCCAGCAACACCATCTCCCTTGCCGCCCTCTGCTCGGAGACTGTTCGCACCTTTCACGTTGAAGACGCCGAGGGAATCCAGCCCGACTCCGGCGTAATCCGCCACCGGCCTCTGGGCGCAAAAGAAGAGATGGACACGGTTGACTGGCTCGCAGGCGATGCGCCGAAACGGGTGGGCGTCACTGCCGGCGCCAGCACCCCCAACAACAAGATCGGCGAAGCCGTCGCCCGCATCTTTGCCACCCGCGGAATCGACCCGCGTTCAATCCAGTAGCGCCGGTTACAATCCAGTAACAACGCCGCTTGGTGGTCGTCCAACTATAGGAGACAGATGCCGCGCAGCTTAGCTTCAGCGATGCGCGAAACTATAGCTCCGGTGTACCGTAGGAATGGCAATGACGATTCAACCGCTGGAGGGCGAATGGACGTTTTTCGTATGGATACCGCCCCTGATGAAGAGGCGGGTGGGACAGGTGGGACTAATGCGACTCCCGATGTTGGGAGC
>JACCRL010000267.1 GCA_013813605.1 Gemmatimonadaceae bacterium | reverse complement strand
GGGATGAAGTCCGCCTGGTAGAGGCGGAGCGCGAGGTACGCGCTCGTCATCAGTCCGGGAATGGCGATGAACTTGCCGCGTATGTCATCGCGCTTCATCGGCTTTGTCGCGACGAGGCGCGGGCCGTAGCCATCGCCCATCGATGCGCCGTGCGGGAGGAGCGCGTAGGTGTCGGAGAGGTAAGCGTAAGCGTGGATCGAGACGGCGGTGACGTCGAGCTCGCCGCGCATCGCGCGCTGGTTGAGCGTCTCGATGTCCTGCAGCTCGTGGACGTACGTAATGCCCCCGGTGTCGATCTTCCCGTCGGCGAGCGCGTAGAACATGAAGGCGTCGTCGGAGTCGGGGCTGTGCGCGAGACGGATCGTCGTCGGGGCGGTCATGGCTTTGCCCCGCTCCTGCGCCTCGCCAGCGTGAAGGCGTTGACGATGTCGTCCTCGTGGCGCTTGTACTCTTCGCGCTTGGCGACGGGCTCCGATTTCTCGGCCGCGAGGAGGCGGCGCTCGTAACTCCGTACCGCCGTGGAATCTCCCGAGAGTGTCGCGGCGCGGGCGCCGAGTATGAGGCCGAGCAGGTGGTTGGGGTCGGAGCGGAGGATGGAGTCGGATTGTGCTTTCGCGAGCTGAAGTGCGCCGACGACCTCGCCGATGCGGCCCATGTCGTAGCGCTGGTCGGCGTTGAGGGGCGCGAGCATCTGGTACGCGGTGAGCGCCATCGGCGCGAAGAACTGGACGCTGTCGGTCTTGCCCTGGCTGGCGAGGAGCATCACGCGGTTAAACAGCCGGTCGGCGCGCTCCTGCGGGGAGAGGCTCGAGATGTCGGGTGCGCGCGTCATGCCTGGCTGTTGAGCACCCATCGCCGGTCCGCGGTCGTCGAGACCTGCCTGCGGCAGCGCATTCTGCGGTGCGTCGAGAGTCGCGCCTCGACTGCGGTTGAAGTTCTTGCCCGCCGCCATCGCGAAGAGCGCGAGGAACGCGAGGCCGGCAACGCTCCACGGCAGGATGTTCGTTTTCCTGTCGCGCATCAATGGCACCATGGCACCGGGTCCGACTCCCGTTCCGCAGCGGTGACAGAACTTTGCGCCGGGTGAGAGGTCAGCGGAGCACGATGAGCACTTAGTGCCGGTGAGCGTGGCGCCGCAGGTGGCGCAGAAACGCCCCGACGCGGAAGCTCCGCAGCCGGGGCATACTATAGAATCGGTGTTGGTTGGGGCCGTCATGCGCTCAAATTACATTGGTGCCACTCGGTGTGCAGTCCACCCGCCGTAACTACAACAGAACGTGAGGTCAGCGGGCAGCTTGAAGCAGACAGTTATGAAGCTGCACGATGTCGGGACGTTACAAGCTCGGGTCGGGGAAGAGCAGTGCCCGTGCCCCGACTTTGGTCGAGCGACATCCCGATTGTAGTGAAGCTGTAAGCCGGCAGCTTGATGCTACCAGCTAACCTCATGTTCAGTTGCCGTTGCCCTTAAACTGGAAACAGCATCTCCCGGTACTTGGGAATCGGCCAGTAATCGTCCCCCACCATCACCTCGAGCGCGTCGCAAACCTTCCGCGCCTCGGCCATCGTCTCCGCACCTTCGGTAGTGAGAAGCTCAGCCTGCTCCGCGCCCTCCTCGTGCAGCGCCTCGGCTCGCGCGATCACATCGCTCATGTCCTCGCGGAATTCCTGTAGCTCCTGCACCAGCTCGCCCACCTGAGTGGCGGTGATGACCTGCGGAATGACTGCTATGCGTGCAGCTCGCGCGTTCGCGGCAGCTTCGGAGAGCTCGGCGAGATATCCGTACGACCCGGGGATGACGAGCGTGTCGATCATCTCGCGCATGGTGTGCATCTCGATCAGCATGTCCTTCACGTACCGCTCGACGCGAACGTGATACCGCGAGTCGAGCTCGGCGCTGGTGAGCACGCCGGTTTTCGTGAACGCGGAGCGGGACTGTTTGGTGATGAGCTGCTTGAGCGCCTCCGGACTGCGGCGGAGGTTGGGCAGCCCTCGCTTCTCCGCTTCAACAACCCATTCAGCGGAATAGTTGTTCCCCTCGAAGCGCACGGGCGTGCTCTCCTTGAAGAATCTCTTCACGACCTTGAGCACGGCGTCGTCAATCTTCTTTGTCTTCTTCAGCTCGGCGCGCAGCTCCACCGTGATTTCCTGGATCGCGTCGGCCACTGCGACGTTGACGAGACAGACAGGGAACGCGATCGATGCTGACGATCCGACGGCGCGGAACTCGAACTTCGAGCCGGTGAACGCGAAGGGAGAAGTGCGGTTCCGGTCGGTATTGTCGCGCTGGACTTCCGGCAGGCGTTCGACGCCGAGCTTGATCATCTGTTGCGCGGCGCTCCCCGACGTGCGTCCGGCGACGATTTCCTCGATGACGCGCGTGAGCATCTCGCCCATGAAGACGGAGATGATGGCGGGCGGCGCTTCGTTGGCACCGAGGCGGTGCTCATTGCCGGAGGTGGCGATGCCGGCGCGGAGGAGGCCGGAGTGCTTGTGCACGCCGCGCAGGATGGCCGCGAGGAAGACGAGGAAGCGAATGTTCTGGTGTGGAGTCTTTCCCGGCTTGAGCAGGTTGAGGCCGTTCAGCTCCTCGGAATTGGACGCGATCGACATCGACCAGTTGCAGTGCTTGCCGGATCCGTTGATGCCGGCGAACGGCTTCTCGTGCATCACCGCCTGGAGTCCGTGACGCAGCGCGACGCGCCTGAGCGTTGCCATCACGAGCATGTTGTGGTCAACGGCGAGGTCGGTTTCCTCGAAGTAGGGCGCCATCTCGAATTGGCAGGGCGCGACCTCGTTGTGGCGGGTGATGATGGGTACGCCAAGCTTGTAGAGCTCGAACTCGACCTCGGAGATGCAGCCCTGGATGCGCTCGGGGATGCCGCCGAAGTAGTGGTCCTCGAGCTGCTGTCCGCGCGGCGGCGGCGCGCCGATCAGTGTGCGGCCGCCCATGACGAGGTCGGGTCGCATCGCGAAGTGGGTGCGATCGATGAGGAAGTATTCCTGCTCGGCGCCCAGTGTGGTGAAGACACGCTCCACGCCCTTGTCGCCGAGCAGCTCGAGCAGGGTGATGGCGCGCTCGGAGAGAACGTCGGAGCTGCGCAGGAGCGGTGTCATCTCGTCGAGCGCCTCGCCGTTGTAGCCGATGAAGACGGACGGGATGCAGAGCGTGCGCGCGCCGGTGGATTCGACGATGAAGACGGGGCTGGCGGGATTCCAGGCGGTGTAGCCGCGCGCTTCCCAGGTGGCGCGCAGTCCGCCGGAGGGGAAGCTTGACGCGTCGGGCTCGCTCTGGATGAGCTGCTCGCCGGTGAACGATTCCATCGGCAGCTTGTCTTCGTCGAACGCAAAGAAGGCGTCGTGCTTTTCGGCGGTGAGCCCCGTCTGCGGCTGGAACCAGTGGGTGAAGTGAGTGACGCCGCGGGAGATCGCCCATTCCTTGATGACCTTGGCGATGGCGGGTGCGACGGAGACGTCGAGCTTCTTTCCTTGGCGGATCGCGGCGGAGAGGCTGTGGTAGACGGGGATCGGCAGCTTCTCCTTCATCTGCCGGACGCCCAGGGTGTTGATGCCAAAGTACTCGGAGATGGGAAGCGGGACGCCGTCGGCGCTCAGCCCGGCTGGAATGCGGATCGGCTTGGAAGCGATGGCGGCGAGAACGGCTTTGCGGGAGTTCAGAGAAGCTGTCATTTGGTCGGGCGGGGAAGTGTCCGGCTATTCCTGCTGAAATATGATACCATCGGCGCCCGCGAGAAGGATCGGCCGGTCAGGAGCCGAGGTTATGAGCCAATCCGCGCGCCGCGCGTAAGCGCGCGATCAAGCGCGTTTGCGAATGCCTGCTTCTCGCGGGCCCCGTATACGTTATGTCCGCCGGTCTCGACCCCTTGCCCGCGGAGCGTATCCATAAAATTCCGCACCGACAGCCGCTCGCCGATACTCTCGGGCGTGTACTCGTCACCACGCGGGTCGATCACGACGACGTGCTTGGGCACCAGCAGCGCTGCCAACGGAATGTCCTGCGTAACAGCCACATCACCAGCGGTCGCGTGCTCCGCGATGTAGAGATCGGCAACATCCGGTCCGCCATCGACCCGCACCGCCGAGAGATGCGAGTAACCCGGCGGTAACTGCAGTCGCTGGTTTGCGACAAGAATCGTCGCAAGCTTCAGCCGCTCTGACGCCCGATAGCAGATCTCCTTCACCTCTCGCGGCGCCGCGTCAGCATCAATCCATAACGTCATCGCCATGGCGGCACTCGCGAGCTGCGTTGCCAGCTACACCGCCGGCGGATCGGTCTCCCGCTCCGGATGCTTATGCTTCGCTACGGCCGCAATGAATTTCTGCGCGACGTTCTTGCCATCGGGGTCCATCAACAGCACCCCTCCGTCAATCACGCCACCCGGCAGCGACGGCGAGATGCCCGCGCTCTCCAGCAATCCGCCCGACGCGCCGAGCGCGAGGATCGTTTTGCCGTGACGGTATTGGTTGGTCACGAACTCCATCGTGTGACCATCCGCCTCGAGTGCGCCCAGACCAGTCTCGCCATCAGGTAGGATCAGCGCGTCGAACAGCACAGGCGGCGAGTTCTCCATCGATGCATCCGCTTCGATCCTGCCACCGTTCGTCGTCGAATACGTGCCAAGCCGCGGGGCAACGAAACGCGGCACCGCCCCCGCAGCCGTCAACGCCGCGTGCAGCGCCTTGAGCGACTTGCCCTCAACTCCGTTGGCGACGAGTATCGCCACCTTCCGCGTGCGCACTCCGGCCTCGCCCGGCCGCGCCGTCAACGACAGTGCCGGCGACACCTTTACCTCCGGCTTCGGCGGCCTCGGCAACACTCTTGGCATTGCTTCGGGCAGATCCATACCCAGTCCCTCCGCCACCTGCGCTGCCAAGTCCTCATTCACATTGCGCAACGATGAGAGCATGCGCGTGCGAATCGCCGGCACCGTGAGCTTGCTCAGCTCGAACCGGAACGCGCCAACGATGTGCGCCTTCTCCCAATCGGTCTGGCTGTTGTAGAACAGCGTCGCCTGCGTGTAGTGGTCGGCGAACTTCTCCGGCTTGCCGCGCAGCTTGTCCTCCGCGATCGGCTCCGGGAACGACACGAATCCCTTTGCACCAGCCTGGAACGGACAACCGCCGCCGAGTGAGTTGGGCTCGTAGTTCACGCGCCCGCGATGGATCGCCTGGCGGTGCATGCCGTCACGCTGGTTGTTGTGCACCTCCGCTACCGGCGCGTTGATCGGGATCTCGTGGAAGTTCGGGCCGCCCAGACGCGAGATCTGGGTGTCCACATATGAATGAATCCGCCCGGCGAGCAGCGGGTCGTTGGAGAAATCAATCCCCGGCACCACGTGCGCCGTGCAGAACGCCACCTGCTCCGTCTCGGCGAAGAAGTTGTCGGGATTCCTGTTCAGCACCATGCGACCAACCGGAGTCACCGGCACCAGCTCCTCGGGAATGATCTTCGTCGCGTCGAGGATGTCGAAGGTGAACTTCTCGCCCTGCTCCTGCGTGAAGATCTGGAGACCCAACTCCCACTCGGGGAATTCACCGGCCTCGATCGCTTCCCACAGATCTCGGCGGTGGAAGTCGGCATCCGCGCCCTGAATCTTCGCCGCCTCGTCCCAGACCATCGAATGGGTGCCCTGCTTCGGATTCCAATGGAACTTCACGAATACCGACTCGCCCTCCTCGTTCACGAACCGGTAGCTGTGTACGCCAAACCCCTGCATCATGCGATAGCTGCGCGGAATGCCGCGATCCGACATCGCCCACATCATCATATGAGTGGATTCAGGCATCAGCGAGATGAAATCCCAGAACGTGTCGTGCGCCGACGCCGCCTGCGGCATCGCATGGTGCGGTTCAGGCTTCACCGCGTGGATGAGGTCGGGAAACTTCATCGCGTCCTGGATGAAGAAGATCGGAATGTTGTTTCCAACGAGATCCCAGTTGCCTTCGTCGGTGTAGAACTTGACCGCAAACCCGCGCACGTCGCGCGCGGTATCCACC
>JACCRL010000138.1 GCA_013813605.1 Gemmatimonadaceae bacterium | reverse complement strand
GTCCTGGAGCGAGTGCACGAGCTCGTGGGTGACGATTATTCCGACCTGATCCTTCGCCGAGCCGTCGACGAGATAGAGGACTTTGGTGCCCGGGTCATAGAAGCCGACGATCTGCTCCTCGAGCAGGCCGATCAGGAACTGCTGCAGCTTGAGTGTGTCCGGAATCAGTCCAAGCCGCTTGTAGGCGCGCTCCTGCCCCGCGAACTCCCGCATTGCCTTCGCGTCCTTGAACTGCCTCGTGACGAACTCGCGCACCTGCGCCTTCGAGCGCGTTTCGACCTTTGGCGGCGTCTTGAACTTGAGGCCTATCGCCGACTCGATCATCGGAACAGCCTGTCCTACCTGCGTGGCGTACGGACCTTCGTATTTCGGCTTCTTGCCGCTGCACGCGGGGACCATCGCAACGATCGCGAGTGCGCCGATGAAAGCGGGACGTGAAACGTCGGAGACGAACGCAAGAGTTCGATTCAGTGTCATCTGAGGCCGGAGAAACGGAGATACGATTCGATCATGCGATCGCCGTACAGCAGGGAAATGAGTGCAGCGGGCGCAAGAAAGACGCCGAACGGGAGCTCGCGGCGTTTCCAGCTTGCCGATGATTCGAGCGGCAACCCAAGCTGCCCCGCCTCGTCGGTTGTGCCGCGCGAGGTGAGCGGATAGACGATGCCGAGCAGCACGATCGGCGCGATGAGCGCGGCAACGAAAATCGTCAGTAGTGCCCGCTGAGGCCCAACCGCCGCGCCGACCACCGCCATCAGCGTCACGTCGCCAAATCCCATCGCCGGCCGCTTGAGCGCAACCTCGCCGAGCCAGCCGGTAACCGAGATCGCGCCCGCTCCGACGAACATTCCGAGTATCGCGTCCCACGGGCGCGCAAACGGATAGTACTCGCCGAGATACACTCCGACGAAAACCGTGATCAATACCCAGATCACGCCAAAAACGGTGAACCCGTCAGGAATGAGGAAGTGCTTCGCGTCAGTGAGCGCGATGCCGAGCAGAACCGTTCCGAACACGGCGACACGTACGGCCATGAACGACATCCCGAACGACAGGTACGCGGCGAGCCAACCGAGAGCTACGATGAGCTCGACGATCGGGTACTGCATGGAGATCCGCTCACCGCACCCGCTGCAGCGCCCGCGCAGCAGGAACCAGCTGAGGATGGGGATGTTCTCCTTCGCCGTGATGCGGTGTCCGCACTTCGGGCAGCGCGAGCGCGGCGCAACGACGGAAAGTCCGTCCGGCCACCTTCCGATGCATACGTTCAGAAAAGAGCCGATGCATGCACCGACTATGAAGGCGTATGACGCCTGAAGCGTCTCGATCATCAGCGAAGCTCGTAGAGAATGATGCCGGCGGCGACGGCCACGTTAAGGGATTCCACGCCAGCGGAAATCGGCAGCGAGACGAGCCGGGTCGCGGCGCTGCGCACGGGGGCCGAAAGTCCGGCCCCTTCGTTCCCTACAACGACTGCGAGCTTCGGCGGAGCGTCACGGGATTTCAACGGTTCACCGCCTGCCTCCGCTCCCCACAGCTCGACCCCAGCGTCGCGGAGGAACGATAGCGCCTCCTCAGTGGTAGCATGGAAGGAAGGGTGGCGGAACTGCGCGCCCATCGAGCTTCTGATCACCTTGGGATTCCAGAGATCGACCGTCCCCGGGAGTGCTACGGTTGCAGAGGCGCCGAGGGCAGCTGCGGTGCGCAATATCGTGCCGACGTTCCCGGGGTCCTGCACTGCATCGAGCAGCAGCAGTCGCGTCGTCAGCACGGGGGCGAGCGACTGGAGTGAAAACGGGGGGATTTCGCCGATCGCGAGCACTCCCTGCGGAGATTCAGTTTCGGCGGCGCTGCGGAAGTCCTTTTCGGAAACTTCGAGGACCTCGACCGAGACGGCCGCCATCGCCGACCGGAGCGCCGCACCGCGAGGGGCGTCGACAAGCTGCGGGGCGACGATAACGCCGCGCAACGTCAGGCCGGCACGCAGCAGCTCTTCGACGGCTCGAACGCCTTCAGCGACGAAGAGTGAATGTTTTTCGCGCGCTTTCCGCCGTTTGAGGTCGCGCGCGAGTGTAAGAAGCTTCACCGCTATGCCGTCACGCTGTGGTTGGAATAGGATTTGCCTCGCTCTCAGCTCGCAATTTCATCGTCGGAGTAAATAATGAAACGAATTGTCGGAATCGTCGCGCTGTCCGTGTCGGTCGCTGCCTGCGGCATCTCGCGCCAGCAGGAAGTACAGATGGGACAGGAATATGCGCAACAGATCAACGCTGAACTACCGATCGTCCAGGATCCCGAGCTCAATCGCTACATCAACGTCCTCGGCGACTCGATCGCACGCCTCACCAGCCGCGCCGACCTCGACTGGCACTTCTTCATCGTTGACAGCAAGGAAGTGAACGCGTTCGCCGTCCCAGGCGGCTTCATCTACCTGAACCGCGGTCTCATCGAGCGCACCGGCACGATGGACGAAGTGGCTGGTGTACTCGGCCACGAAATCGGCCACGTCGTGCGGCGCCACTCGGTCAAGCAGATGGAAAAGGCGCAAGGCGCCAACCTTGGCGTCACGCTCGCCTGCGTCCTGACCAGCGTCTGCAACAGCCAGATCGCCGGCGCGGCGATCAATCTCGCGGGCGGAGCGGTTTTCGCGCGCTTCAGCCGCGGCGATGAAAACGAGGCCGATGTGGATGGGGTGAACAATGTTGTTCGCGCCCGCATCAACCCGACGGGCATGGTGACGATGTTCCAGAAGCTGCTCGAGGAGCGGAGAAGGCGTCCGGCTGGCGTCGCGGCCTGGTTCGCCACGCACCCGGGCGAGGAAGAGCGCATCGCTCACGTGCAGGGACTCATCAACCGGATCGATCCCGCCACGCTGCGCAGCCTGCCGCGCGACTCGCGGAACTTCCAGCAGTTCAAGGCAAGGCTGGCATCACTCCCGCCCTCGCCGCCGCCCCGCAGATCGCGGCAGTGAAATTGTAGCAGCGCCCAGGGTCACCGTTCAGGATGCGCCGTGGTTAGCCACGGCGCATCTTTCGTTTAATGCACGTTGCACTCACGATTGCCGGGTCCGATTCCGGGGGCGGCGCTGGAATTCAGGCCGACCTGAAGACGTTTCAGCGATACGGCGTCTTCGGCACGTCCGTGATTACGGCCATAACCGCGCAGAATACGCTCGGGGTCGCGGCATGGGAGCCCGTGTCCACCGCGCTTGTCCGGGCGCAGATCGATGCCGTTGCGACCGACCTCCGCCCCAATGCGTTCAAGACGGGAATGCTCGGCAGCGCCGAGATCGTGCGCACGGTGATCGCGGCCATCGTTGACCATTCCCTCACCGGTTTCGTTCTCGATCCAGTGATGGTCGCCAGCTCGGGTGACTTGCTCCTCGAGAGGGACGCCGTCGCGGTAATACGAGACGAGCTGATCCCGCTCTGCGCCATCGTCACGCCTAATCTCGACGAAGCAGCGCTCCTCCTCGGACAAAAGATCCTCGATGAGGAAGGGATGGCGCGCGCGGCGGAGAAGCTGGTCGTCGAACTCGGCGCGCAGGCAGCGCTCGTCAAGGGCGGTCATCTCCAATCGGGCGAAACGATGGTGGATGTCCTCTTTAACGGGACGCACCACGTGTTCCGGGCAGAGCGACTGGGATCCCGCAACACGCACGGTACCGGCTGCACGCTATCCGCCGCGGTCGCGGCGCAGCTGGCGAATGGACGCCCGCTCCTCGATGCCGCAGGTGGAGCGATCCGATTCGTCCACGATGCGATTGCTTCTGCGCCCGGCCTTGGAGCGGGTCACGGTCCGCTCAACCACCTCGTCGTGCCGGAGAACGACGGCGCACCACCGGCGAAGCGTCAGGTGGTTGCCGACTCGGCGAGGAACTCGACTACCAGCCGCTGAAAGAGATCGCCAACACGCGCCGTCGTCGCGAGGACTTCCTCGTGGTTCAGCGGCGGGGCGCCCGCGGTGGCCGCCGCGTTGGTGATGCAGCTCACACCGGCGACGCGCATGCCAAGCGCCCGCGCGACGATCACTTCCGGGACGGTGGACATTCCCACCGCGTCGGCGCCCAGCATGCGCAGCATCTTCACCTCGGCGGGCGCCTCATAAGTTGGCCCGAGCAGCCCGGCATACACGCCCTCCTTGAGCTCGACGCCTACTTTCTTCGCCGCCGCGTGAAGCGCCTTGCGCAGGCCGGTGTCATACGCCTCGGTCATGTCCGGGAAACGAATCTCATCCGGCGCAACCGGACCGATGAGCGGATTCTGGTACATCAGGTTAAGGTGATCGCAGATCATCATCAGGTCGCCGGCCTTGAGCTTCTCGGAAATTCCACCGGCGGCATTGGATACGAAAAGCTCGCGCGCGCCGAGGGAGCGGAAGACGCGCACCGGAAACCCGGCGAGCCTGGCTGGGTGGCCTTCGTACATATGAAAACGTCCGCTGAGAGCGACGACCTGGCGGCCGCCGAGCTTGCCGACGATGACCTGGCCTTCGTGACCCGCAACCGTCGCAGCGGGAAATCCGGGAATCTCCGCGAACGGGATGCGAACCGCTTCGTCGATTTGGCGCGATAGACCTCCCAGGCCCGACCCGAGGATGATCCCGATCGACGTCGCATGCGACCCAGTGCGGTCGCGGATCGCACGCGCCGCGACTTCGGCTTCAGTCGCTGAGTATTCCGGCATCAGTCGCTTTCTTCCATGAGTGCCTCGATCTCATGCGTAACGTCCTCGAGCAGGTCCATACGCTCTTCCCACGGGAGAAAGGCACTTTCGAAGCCGTTCAGCGCGACGCTGCAGAGCTCTTCAATCGTGAATCCCAGGTGCCGCGCGGCGTGATGGTACTCGTCCGTGAGCGTCGTGCCGCTCATGAGGCGGTTATCGGTATTGAGCGAGACGTTCATCCCTCGATCGAAATACTCACGCAGTGGGTGATCGGCGTAAGACGCGACGGCCCGCGTCTGGACGTTGCTGGTGAGACAGATCTCCAGCCCGATGCGCCGGTCGTTCACGTACTGGGTGAGATCCGGGTCTTCGATGAGCCGCGTTGCATGACCAAGCCGGTTGGCGCCACAGGCGTGCACGGCCTGGCGCACCGAGTCCGCGCCATCGCCTTCTCCCGCGTGCACGGTGACGGCGAGATTGTTGTCCCGTGCGAACGCGAATGCGGGCGCGTGGGCCGTTGCCGGATTTCCCTTTTCTCCGCCAGCGAGATCGAATGCGACGACCCCCCTGTCCTTGAA
>JACCRL010000134.1 GCA_013813605.1 Gemmatimonadaceae bacterium | reverse complement strand
GTGCTGCACGATCTGCGGTCCCGGGGCTTTGAGCGCCCAGTTCTGATCCTGACCGCGCAGGACGCCGTTGATGCGAAAGTCGATGCGCTCCGCGCCGGTGCCGACGACTACGTTACCAAACCGTTCGCCTTCGAGGAGCTCCTTGCGCGCGTCGAGGCGCTCGCTCGACGGCCGCGCACGCGCCAGTCGCCCATACTGCGCGTTGCCGACCTCACCCTCAACCTCGATACTCGCGAGGTCGCCCGCGGCGAGCCTGCGATCGAGCTGACACCCAAAGAATACACGGTGCTGGAGTACCTCATGCGGCACGCCGGACGCGTGATGAGCCGCACGCTGATCACAGAATACGCGTGGGGATACCATTTTGACCCCGGGACTAACATCGTGGATGTCGTCATCAACCACCTGCGGAAAAAGATCGACGCCAGCAATCCTCTCAAGCTCATTCACACCATCCGCGGTGTCGGCTACGTAATTCGCGATGAGAGCGCGGCGGCCAGGGGCCAATAGGCGGTGCTGTCCACACGCGTGAAGCTGACGGCGACCTTCGTCGTTGCTCTCGTCGTCATGGCTGCCGCGCTTTTCGTCTCGCTCCTTACGACGCGGAACGCCAGCGTTTACGGCGACCTCGGCCAGTCGGCGTCGACGCAGGCCGATCTTGCCGCGCGCATCGTTGTCCGCGAAGCGCTGGTCGGCAAGCGGATCATGGCTACCGACGATACCGCACTCGTGCCCGTAATGTCGGCGGGGGTGTCGGGAATTCTCGACGCAATTCCGGGCTATCTCGTCGCGTACGATACGGCCGGCCGCATCGTGTACCGCTCCCCGTCGGTGCTGAGCCTCAGCTCGCGGGACAACCAGACCCTTCAGGAACAGCTCCGGGATCTGCCGAGTTCCGGGCAGGCGCTGCTGTTCGAACTGGACACGCTCAAGGAAAAGCTGCTCTTCGTGTCACACACGGTCAGTGAGCGGCCGGGAGGAATTTCGAGAGTCGCGGCGGGGCTGACGACGAGCCGGGCGCGCAATGTTCCCCGCGAGTACATCGTCAACGCCCTCTTCCTGACGCCGGTTCTCATCATCGCCGCCGGGGCGGGAGCCTTTGTCCTGCTTGGACGGACGCAGCGGCAGCTCGCGCACATCACGCACGAAGTTGCGGCGATCACCGACGGCCGCAGCCTGCACCGGCGCCTGAAGCCGACCGAAGCCACGACGGATTTTGACGGGCTGCTGACGACCCTCAACGCGATGATCGAGCGCCTCGAAACTTCGTTCGGAGCGCTACGCCGTTTCACCGCGGACGCCAGCCACGAGCTCAAGACGCCGCTTACCGTGCTGCGGGCCGATGTCGAACGTGCGATGAGCGACAGCGCCGCTCAAAACGAGCGCATGATCGCACTCGAGGAGGCCCTGCAGGAGGTGCGGCGCATGACCGACCTCGTTGAAAGCCTGCTCACCCTCGCGCGCGCCGACGAGGGACGGTTCGACGTCCATCGCGAGCCGGTTGACCTCCTGCCGCTCGTGCAGGAGGTCTATGAGACGGCGTTGATTCTCGGTGAGGCCCAGGGAGTTGTCGTCAACATGCCGTTTACGGCCGACGTCACCGTGATGGCGGACCGCACGCGGCTCCGGCAGCTGTTTCTCAATCTCGTAACGAACGCAATCAAGTACACGCCCGCGGGCGGCAAGGTCGAGCTTGGGCTCGGCAGGCATCCTGACAACGTCACGTTTGCGGTCCGCGACACCGGCATCGGCATTGCCGCCGCCGACGTGCCGCACATCTTCGAGCGTTTCTGGAGGGCCGACCGAGTAAGGTCGCGCATGTCGGAGCGCGGGGGGTTCGGCCTTGGACTCGCCATCAGCCAGTGGATCGCCCAGGCGCACGGCGGCACTCTCACCGCCTCGTCGCGCCTCGGGCGCGGCAGCCTCTTCACCGTAACTCTCCCGCTGCCCGTCGAGGCGGAGCGCACTTAATCGAACGCTAATCCGTTCGATATCGCTCCTTCATCGAGAGCTAACGCGCGCGCTATTCCACAACGGGTATCAAGGCGTGAGGTTGCAAGCACACCTACGCGGGAGCCTGAATGCGCGGTCAACTGCTTGAATCGAAGGTGAGGCGCGGCGGCTTCACCGGCGGAACGCTCGCCAGCATCGCCCTCCACGCGGGCATGGTGAGCATTGCCGTTCTGGTTACGGCGCAGACGCGCGGCGCAAGATTTCGCCCGGCGCCGGAAGTCATACGCTGGGTGCGACCACCACTTCCGCAGTCGCCCGCGGTCGTGGAAAAAGTGCCCGTCCGCCGCCCCGCAACGACCAGCCGCCCGGCCGCACTGAGGGCGCCGGCCGCGATCGATGTGATCATACCAGCGGTCAATCCGCTTGCCGTGACACCAATCTCCGCTGAGCCAGCGCAACCCGCCACGACTGCGACGGGGGGCGAGGCAAACGGAACCCCGTCCACAGCGGCCGTGCCCGAGCCCGGCGGAGTGTTCGATGCATCGCAGGTCGAGCGCCAGGTCACACTGCGCTCGCGTGCTGCTCCACGGTATCCTGCCGCGCTCCAGTATGCGGGCACCGAGGGCAGGGTCATCGCACAGTTCGTGGTCGACGAGCAGGGCCGTGCCGATCTCTCTACTTTCAGGATCATCGACTCGGCTCACGACCTGTTCTCACGCGCCGTGCGCGACGCTCTCCCGCAGCTTCGGTTCACGCCCGCAGAAATCGGCGGACGCCGCGTTGCACAGCTGGTCCAGATGCCCTTCGATTTCCGGATCAGCCGTTGATGTTGCGTTACGAGGAATTCATTGATTCTTAATCTTCAGGCCATTACATACGCTGCCAGGGAAAAACAGCTTACCTGCGGCCCTTCCAATTGGTGAGGAATGTTTAATCAACTGATCGAGTCGAAGCCCAAGAAGCAGAGGATGGCAGGCGGGACGATTTTCAGCGTCGTGCTGCATTCGGGGTTGCTCGCCCTTGCCGTTTTCGCGACGGCCAGAGCCGGCATCAAGGACGAGAAGACGAAGGCGGAGAAGATCCAGTTCGTCGAGATGAAGAAGGATCCTCCGCCCGAGAAGCCGAAAGAGGCGCCGCCCCCGCCCAAGGAGGTGGTCGTCAAGCCACCGCCACCAAAGGGATTCCAGGTCCTCCGCGCCCCGGTGAAGATCGACATCAAGATTCCGGATATCGACCTTTCGAAGTCGATCACGAATGAGGCCGACTTCAGCGGCAAGGGCGTCGCGGGTGGTGTTGCGAGCGGCGTCGCCGGCGGCAAGGGCCCCGTAGTCAACGACAACCAGACTTATTTCGAGTTCCAGGTCGAAAGACCGGCCGAAGTTCTTCCCGACCAGCCGAAGCCCAGGTATCCGACGGTGCTGGAGAGCTCAGGCATTGCCGGATCCGTTCAGGCACAGTTTGTGGTGAGTGAAACCGGCAAAGCCGACATGGACACGTTCAAGGTGTTGGCCTCCACCAACGAGCTTTTCACGCAGGCTGTAAAATCGGCGCTGCCGCGGATGCGCTTCAGTCCGGCGCAGATCGGCGGCAAGAACGTCAAGCAGTTGGTGCAGCAGCAATTCCAGTTCGCGGTTCCCAGATAGCCAACCTCAACAACACACCGGAGCAATAGCATGGAACTGTCATTGATGGAGCTTTACAACCAGATGGGCGGCTTCGCAAAGGGAATCGTTTACACGCTGGCGATCATGTCGATCTGGTCGCTGTCGATCGCACTCAAGAAGTGGTGGGACCTGCGCGCAGCGCAACGCGAGACGCGCAAGTTCGCTCCCGAGTTCTCCCAGTTCCTCGAGGAGGACAACATGGCTGAGGCGGTCACGCTCGCCGACAAGTACAAGAAGTCGCACGTCGCCCGCGTCCTTGGCGGCGCCCTCACTGAAATCCGCCCGCTCATCCAGGACGGCTCGGTAACGGTCGGCGACATCAACTCGGCCGAGCGCGCAGTCGAGCGCGAGATGCTGATGACGATCACCGATCTCAAGCGCGGGCTTGGTGTGCTGGCGACCGTCGGAGCGACGGCGCCCTTCGTCGGACTGCTCGGCACCACGATGGGAATCGTGAACGCGTTCGCCGGCATGGCCGCGTCGGGCTCGGGCGGACTTTCCGCGATCTCGGCCGGTGTATCCGAAGCGCTGATCACCACCGCTTTCGGTCTCATCGTCGCGATCCCGGCAGTGTGGCTGTTCAACTATTTCCAGGTGAAGATCGACAACCTCACCGCCGAGATGACCTACACCTCCAAGGAAATGATCGATTACATGATCAAGAACGTTACCGGAGAGTTCGGCCGCTCGCGCTTCACCCGTGAGTTCAACACGACCGCCAGCGCGGGCAACAGCCCGATCTCGCAGTAACGAGAGGAGATTCCTCCATGTCGATGTCACCATCCAGTGGCAAGAGCTCCATCAAGGCAGAGCCGAACGTGACGCCGATGATCGACGTCATGCTCGTGCTGCTGATCATCTTCATGCTCGTCGTCCCGGCGATCAACGCCGGGTTCCGGGCGGTGCCGCCAATCGGTACCAACCTCAAGCCGCACCCTGAAGAGGATAC
>JACCRL010000087.1 GCA_013813605.1 Gemmatimonadaceae bacterium | reverse complement strand
CCACTACCTTTAGCATCATCTGTCGCTGTGTTGACGTGTAAATGTTTGTAGACTGTTGTCTAAATCGGGCCGTGGTGTCGATCGAGGCGTCGGTAAATTGAGGTCGTGCAACGGTTTAGCCCACCTTGTTTTAGTGACGGAAAATCATATACTTAGCGCCATTCGCGCCCCCAGAGCGCAGCAACCCGAAAACCCGCAAAATTCCCCCTGAGTTGGCCGCTAAAAGCGCCGACTGGAGCAATGGATGCCCGATAAGGAAAAGACAGCGACCCCCGCCGTTGCGACTACGCCGGCGCCGGCCACCGCCAGTGGCGCACCCGCGACGCCTGGAACCCCTGGCGCCCCCGGCGCACCGGGTGTAGCTGGTGTACCGGGTGCCCCCGGCATCCCGCCTAAGCGAAGTCCCGGACACCGCGGCGCCGATGTAAAAGATACGGTCGCCGAGATGGCGGCGAAGGCCCACGAGATCAGCCTCGAAGCCGGTAGCAAGATGGCGGCGGCAATGAAGGATGTAGTTGGTGCCGCGGCCGGCCTCACCGGGCTCGTGCTGGAGAGCGCGCGCGATCTTCTCCAGTACATGGTTCGCCGCGGACAGATGACGCAGGATGAAGCCGACAAGTTGATGCGCGAGGTAGAGGCGTCCCACTCGAAGCGCAAGCCGTTCGTTGCGCCGCCGGCCGCTGCGTCATCATCGTCTTCCACCTCTTCCCCCTCGTCCGCCTCTTCGCCTTCCCCGTTCTCGTCTTCCTCCTCCTTGCCCGCCAAGACCGCTCCACCACGGCCCGAGCCAGCTCGCGCAGCGGTGAAGGAGCACGCACCTGTTCGACACGCCAAACCGGCGGCGAAGAAGTCCACTCCTGCAAAGAAGCCCGCGGCGAAGAAGCCGGCCGCCAAGCCCGTGCGGAAGCCAGTCAAGCCGACGATGAAGCAGAAACCGCGAGCCGGAAAGACCGCCAAGAGACGGTAGGCGTGCGGATCGCGCGCGGTGATGCAGTCGCACTCGCCCGCGCGCTCGTACAAATAGATTCGCGGAATCCCGCTCTCGTACCCGGCGCGTTGGGCGAGGGCGATGCCGCACGTTTTCTTTCCGCCGTCCTCGACGACTGGGGCTTCGCCGTCGAGCTCCAGGACGTTGCCCCCGGACGGCAAAACGTCATCGCCCGCATCGGTCCCGCCGATACGCCGGCGCTGATGCTGAACGGCCACCTCGATGTCGTCGGCGTTGAGGGGATGGTGCACACCCCGTTCGACGCCGAGATACGCGACGGGCGCATCTATGGAAGGGGCGCGGCGGACATGAAGGGCGGGATTGCCGCGATGTGCGCCGCCGCCGCTACCGCCTGCGGCGCCGATGCGACGCGGCAGTTACTCGTCACCGCGGTCGTGGATGAGGAGTACGAGAGCCTCGGCATGCGCGCCCTCATCGCCTCGGGAACCAGCGCCGAAGCGGCGATCGTAACCGAGCCGACGCGACTCGCGATCTGCCCTGCGCATCGCGGCTTCGTGTGGATGGACGTCACTCTGCGTGGAAGGGCCGCCCATGGCAGCCGCTACGACATCGGCGTCGATGCGATCACCCACGCCGGACTGCTGCTCGCCGAGCTCGACGCGCTCGAATCCACCCGGCACGCCGGGCTTCGCCACTCGCTGCTCGGCCGGACTTCGCTACACGCATCCATGATCGAAGGCGGCGTCGGGATGTCGACTTATCCCGAAGTCTGCCGCCTCGCCATCGAGCGCCGCACGCTGCCTGGCGAAACAGCGGACGATGCGCTCGCCGAGCTGGGTGCGGCCTGCGCGAGAGTGCAGTCGCGGAAGCCGGCCTTTTCCGCCACGGTTACATTGACGACGGCGCAGTCACCGAGCGACGTGCCGGCCGGCACGCCCGTCATGCTAATGCTCGAGCGCGCTATCATCGCCGACGGCATTGCCGCGAAGGTCGAAGGGCTGTCGGCGTGGACAGATGCGGCGCTCCTGAACGAGGCCGGTATCCCGGCGGTTTGCTTCGGCCCCGGCGACATCTCTCTCGCACACTCCGCGGAGGAGTTCGTGTCGATCGAGGAGTTGGCGAGATCGGTGTCGGTACTCGAACGTGTCGTGCGCGAGTGGTGCGCAGGGGGAGTTGAGCCGCGGTGAAGCAGTGGACCCACAAGCACTACGACGCGCTGGAACGCGCGATCACGAAGGGCCGGCGCATTTCCGTTTATCGGCGAGGGACGGAGTTCGTCGTTGTGCCGGTGCGCATGCGCGCCATTGGCGGCCGCGAGGCAATCGAGGCGACGCATCCAACTACCGGCGACGACATCACTATTTACCTCGATGAGATGGACAGCTTCGAGGTCGTCCCGTGAAGCGCGCGGAATCCGGCGATCTCGTCGCCATTTATGCCGACGAGTCCTGCCTCGGCAATGGCCGCGACGGCGACAATCCGGGCGGCGCCGGCGGGCTCGTTGAGTGGCTGCACCCCGCTTCGACGGAGATCATGCGCTGCGACTACTGGATCTCCGAGCCGTGCACGACCAACAACCGGATGGCGCTCAGGTCGGTGATCGAGGCGTTTCGCGGAATTTCGCGGCGCGGTGAATCCTTTCGCGTCGTCTTCACGAGTGACTCGAAGTACATCGTTGACGGCATGACATCCTGGGTCGAGGGCTGGATCTCGCGCGGCTGGAGGCGGAAGGGTGGAGCGATCGAGAACCTCGAGCTGTGGCGCGAAGCGGTCGATGCGGTGCTTCCCCACGAGTGTCAGTGGAAGTGGGTACGCGGCCACGCTGGCCAGCCCCAGAACGAATACGCCAACCATCTCGCCACCAGAGCGGCGGCGGAACAATCAAATTCAGGCGGGTTAAGGCAGTCCGACTACTCGGACTGGCTAGCCGCCGAGAAAACCGCCAAGCTCCGTCTGCGTGAAGCAGCTCCTTTCCCCGATACAAAATCATTTC
>JACCRL010000036.1 GCA_013813605.1 Gemmatimonadaceae bacterium | reverse complement strand
GCGTCGATTGCCGCCTTGTGCTCGAGCACGAGAGACTTCTCCGTCCCGTGCGCCACCGCCATGATGTTGACGTTGGCGAACTCCGGTCCGCCCTCCCGCCAGTAAGCGTGCGTGAGAATGTGGTGGCGTCCCACCTCACGTCCTGCCTCGATCTCCCTGCCTTCCGGTACGCGCCAGTGGAACAGCGCGTTGTAGCGCGTCACACGCTCGCCCTTCGCCGACGGCTTGACGTGCTCGAGAAAAGTCGAGAAGCGTCCGATCACTTCGCGGTCACTCAACGACTGCGCCACACGGACGAACTCACCGAGCGACACGCCAGCCTCGATTGCACGCGCCCGCCACGGATCAGGACCTATCTCCGCGACCGTGAACTCCCGCTTGAGCGCGGTCAGCACCTTCCACTCCGCCCCGCTCAGCTCGACGATGTTCGTGTCGATCACACGCCCCGGCGCGTCGGTCCTGCTCCCCGGTGTGATCGCTTTGCGTCTCACATGGCCGACACCGAGTGCGAAAAGCCGCTTCGCGGGCATGATCCGATACGCGCTGGCGCCGATTTTCGCGGCGAGAAAGTCGCAGTGCCGCGTCATCGAGTAGCCCTGCGGGACCTTGAGTGTCGTCCACAACCGGTAAACCGAACCCGGTGTATCGCCATCGGTCGACCGGATGACGACGTGGCCCGAAAACGGATCCTCCTTTGACATGAAATCGAAGCCTGCATCCAGCGTTTCGGGCCGCACGTGCCACGCGACGAGTGCGCCGGGCGCGAGATTGGTGGCCATCAGCGTCTGCCTGATGCGGCGGATGACTCCGGCGGCGAGCATTGCGCGCAAGCGCTCGAGAACGACGTCGAGCGGAAGTTCGGACGCCTCCGCGATTCGCTGAAACGGGTCGGTCGCGAAACCGGCAATCAGGTCCTCCGACACGCCGAGGATCTGGGCGTTCACCGGATCGCTGATTTCCGTCGGGACCGCGAGCTGCTGCGCCACGACCGCTGCCTACCTGGCCGGAGGTCGCAGGCGACGGCCACGCAGGTACAGGCTCAGCGCGTACAGGGTGTAGATGGTGAGCGCCACGCCGTAGGCAAGATGAAAGAATTTCGCGTTGTCAGGCATCCCGCACCTCCGCTTCGGCAATCCCGCGCGCGGTTGCCAGTTTATAGCGCGCGCTCAGAAATGCGGCGTAGAGCAACGTGAACGACAATAGCGCCAGCAGCATCGTGTTTCGCATCTCGCTCGGCAATGCCGGATTGGTGTCCCGCGCCAGCGCTGCCGGCTGCCCGAGAATGGGCATCGGGTGAAGCGTGCGGAACATGTACACGCTCATGTGAATGAAGGGGATAAGAAACGCGCCAAGGATTCCTAGCACGGCGGAATACCGCGCGCGCAGCGATGGATCGTCGACCGCGCCGCGAAGCACGATGTACCCGACGTAGATGAACCAGAGGAACAGCGTCGAGGTCAGACGCGCGTCCCACGTCCAGTACGTGCCCCAGATCGGTTTGCCCCACAGCGGGCCTGTCGTCAGCACGACGGTCGTGAACACCACCCCCACCTCGGCTGAGCTCTCGGCGAAACGGTCGAGGCGGATGTCGCGCAGCCAGAGGTAGACGGCGCTGGCGATGGCGACGAGAAAGAAGGCGAGGAACGCCACCCAGGCCGCGGGGACGTGGATGTAATAGATCTTCTGCGCCGGTCCCTGCACTGCCTCGATGGGCGTGAAGGCGACAACGCGGACGACCGTTAGCCCGACGGCGACGGCCGCTGTAGCGGAGAGCCAGGAGAATTTCATTCGCTTGCGTGAGGTTCGTGTGTGCAATGCGCGCAACCACCAATTTAAGGCTGCTGCAGCCGCCTCGCCCGTTTGAGTTACGCCCGCAGGGGCGGGGCAGTTTTAGTCTTCGACCGTGAAAGGATATGCGAGCGTGCAAACGGTGAGGAAGATGATGTCGAAAGCGAGCAGCAGCTTGAGCCAGGCGGCGGCTTCGGCTACCGGCCGGCCCGACAACAGCTTCGCCGTCGACTGCGATGCGGCGATCACGATCGGGACGAAAAAAGGGAGCGCCAGCATCGGCAGCAGCAGCTCGGCGAGTCTCGTGTTCACGGCCATCGCGCTGAACAGCGTGCCGACGGCGACAAGGCCAATTGCCGCCAGCACGGCGATCCCGATCAGCGGCAGCGCCGCCGCACCAAGCGGCAAGTTGTAGAAGATGACGAGCGCTGGAATCGCGACGATCTGGATGCTCCCGACGAAGATGAGATTCGCGAGCGCCTTGCCGAGGAAGATGGATTCCCGGCTCACCGGCGACGTGAGCAGGCCGTCGATGGCGCGGTCCGCCGCTTCGACGCCGAAGGAGCGGTGCAGTCCCAGGAGCCCCGAGAAGGTGAAGATCACCCACAGCACCCCGGGCGCGAGATCCGTCGCCGACACTGCGGTGGGATCCCACGAGAAGTAAAAGATGACGAGCGCGATGAGCGCGAACACGACCGCCGACAGAAACGCGCTCCGCGTTTTGAACTCGATCGCAAGATCCTTCCGCGCGATCAGCCACGCCGCGCCCAGGGTGTCAACCACCGCCGGCGACCGTCTCGCGATAAGTGTCCGCGTAGCGCGCGGGATCGATCCCGGAGCGCTGATCGTATCGCACCAGCTTTCCGGCACGAAGCACGGCCGCATGCGTTGCGAGGGCGAGGCCCTCGGCGAGATTGTGCGTCACGAGCACGACAGTCGTCCCCGCCGCGCGCACCTCCTGCAGCAGGCCGGTCAACGCGCGCGCCCCGCTTTCGTCGAGGCCGGTATAGGGCTCGTCGGCAAGGAGCATCCGGGGCGAGTGCACCATCGCGCGGGAGATGGACACGCGCTGCTGCATGCCGCGGCTGAGCGCGCGCACGGGAACGTCGGCGCGGTCGCTCAGGCCCATCCGACCCAGAGCGGCCGCCGCATGCACGGCGGGAGCATCAGTTCCATGAAGGCGGGCGGCGAACATCACGTTCTCGCGCGCGGAGAGCGCGCTGTACAACAGGGTCTGGTGCGATATAACTCCCACCAGCGATCGCGTGACGGCACCTCCGGGCAACATCGTGCCATCGAGTCTCGCGGTACCGGCGGTCGGCTTGAGCAGTCCTGCCAACACGCGAAGCAGGGTCGTCTTGC
>JACCRL010000030.1 GCA_013813605.1 Gemmatimonadaceae bacterium | reverse complement strand
GAACGGCACCGGGCCGTCAGGCTGGAAGCCGACTCGGTCGGGAAAGTCCTTGGCGGGAGCAGTCATTCCGGTCTCACCTGTTGGTGATTGGCGTGCGCCGGATCACCGCGCATGATACGGCGGCCGGTCATTGTATCGGCCGGTAATGTACGGCCCGCCGCGGAGCGTGGCGACGCCGACTGGCGGCGTGGGCACGACCCGCCGACATTCCAACGCTGCGACTCACAACCAATACGGAGACCCGATGAAACTTCTCGTACCCGCCCTGATGGTCCTGTTCGCAGCCCAGGCACAGGCGCAGCAGCCGCGCGCTGCATCCGACCTGGCAGTCGGCACGTCGCGCGGAGCATGGCAGCAGGTCACGGCCTACATCACGCAAGCCGCTGAGCAGATGCCGGAGAAGGACTACGCGTTCAGGCCGACACACGATGTGAGAACCTTCGGCCAGCTCATCGGCCATCTCGCTGGCGCGCAGAATCTCATCTGCGCAACCGCCATGGGTGAAAAGAGCCGCTCAGAAGACGAGATCGAGAAGAGCGTGACGACGAAGGCCGGACTGATCGCGGCGTTGCGCGCTTCCACGGAGTACTGCGCGCGCGCCTACGCTCAGACAGACGCTGTCAGCGCGGGAGAGATTTCGCTGTTCGGCGGGAAGAGCACGCGGCTCGGCGCGCTGACGCTCAACACGACGCACAATGCTGAGCACTACGGAAACATCGTGACCTATCTGCGCATCAGGGGAATGGTGCCGCCGTCGAGCCAGCCGCCCCCGCCGCGTAGTTGAGTCGCGCGGGTCCTTGCGGCAGCGTCATCGCACGTCGATGCGCTGTTGCAGCCGTGAATTGATGGTCGTGCCGAGTACCGATTCGACGAGGAGGGCGTATGAGCCTGGCTCAGGCGACGCGAGCTCGAAATCATACGTCTCGCCGACAGCCAGGCTCTGCGTCGCGCGGCGGGCTGTGGTCTGGGAAGTCGGCAGATCGGCGCCATCCTTGGCCAGCGGCTTCCACTGAACGACACTGCTGTCACGAAGGATCGTGAACCGCACGCTACCGGCGACACCGATGTTTATCAGCCTGAATCGGTGGCGGGCTCCTGCTTCGATCGTGATCGGTCTGAGAGTCGAATCACCATTCACGAGCAGATGTGGAACTCGTGACTCTCCGTCCCAGCCGACGGTGTAGAGGTGGTCGGTACGCGAGTCGAAGCGCGCGCCAGGCTCGAGAACGACGAGTGCGCCGTAGAGACCCGACGTCAGCTGCTCGAGGTCGTTCAGGTGGGTGTGGTAGATGAACGTGCCGGCGCGGGGCAGTGTCAGGTGGGCCGTGAACGAGTCCCGGGGAGCGATGAGCGGCGCGACACGATTCCCGATGCCGCTCCAGCCGACGACGCCATCTGAGTAGCTCTCCAGCTCAATGCCGTGCCAATGAACGCCAGTTGGCTCGGGGAGTCTGTTCAGCACAGTAATGTCTGTCAGCTCGCCGCGTGTAAGAAAGAGTGTCGAGCTCGGCAGTTCCACCGAGTCTGCGGCAGGCGGGTTTTCCCCGCGCTGCAACACAAACGCCATCGACCGGGGCGCACGCGCACGCCTCCACCCTTCCTGGACGAACAATCGCAGCTGTCTCGAGGGTCGTTCCGCTGGAGCGCGCCATCCTCTTGGAGGCTTGACCTTGATCCCCATCACCAGCCCCGCCATGTGATTATCGGCGTTGTGCGCGTAGTTGGATGAGTGCCGTGCCGGAGGCGAGTCGAACCTCGCTTCAGGCAGGACGTGGAAGGAAAGATGGCAGTGGAAGAGCCAGTTCCCCGGCCGGTCGGGAGCCCATGACATGGAAATCGTGGTCCCCGTGGGCATTGGCTCGGTTACGACAAGCCGTCGTTGCTGTTCGGTGTAGAGTGAGTCGCGCAGGACGTTGCCGCGAGCCTCCACGCGGAAGTAAAAGCCGTGAAGGTGCATTGGATGCGCGCGGGCACTGGCGTTGATTACGCGCCAGCGAAGCGTATCGCCGACACCGGAAGCAAGCCGTTCCGTGTACGGCCACGATTTTCCGTTGATGGTGAGCGCGTTCTGGTGACCTGTCGAATCGCGCGGATCTCTCCAGATGTTGATCACGAATACCCGATCGTCCGGAATCTGCCCGGCCGAATCGACGACGAATGCCCCGGCAAGCTGTTCGCGCTCGCGCGTATCCTGGCGGGTCGGCGGCGGCGGCGCGTGGTAACTGCCAAGGATTGCCCTGTAGAGATACGTTCCTGGTTCTCCAGCAGCGAAGCGGAGAACACGCGTTTCTCCCGGCGCAAGCCGCACGCTGTCCGGTACTCTACCAGGGCGCGTCTGCAAACCGATGAACGTGACGCTCGAATCGTTCAGTGCGTTGCGCAGCGTCGCCGCGATGGTAGTTCCCGTTTTTACCCGGATGAGCGGACCGGGGATGCTTGGGTGCCGTCCTCCTTCTGCCAGCACAGCGACTTCAATGAATGGCCCGTTGCTCGCCTCGGGGTACCACCGGGCCATGCGCACCTCGAGATCGAGGCTCAGAACCTTGCCGCGCATCCGGCCCGCTGGGTCGCGGTTCTCATTTGCCCTCACCACGGGTAAATCGGGCGCCGAAACGCCGCCCGACATGCCGAGCAGTGCCGCCGAGAGCGGGAGCAGGAGCAGCCGTGATCCGGGCCGGCGGCGTGAGAGGCGCATCGCGTCCTTTTGTTAATGGGGAGACAAAGATAGGAAATTCCGGGTGTACAGGCACCGGGCCGGGTTAATTTTGTCCCATGCCTCCGCAATTCATCTATGTAATGAAAGACCTGCGCAAAGTCGTCCCGCCGTCGCGGGAGATATTGCGCGGCATATGGCTCTCCTTTTATCCCGGCGCAAAGATCGGTGTGCTCGGTGCCAACGGTGCGGGCAAGTCGTCACTGCTCCGCATCATGGCCGGCGTCGACCAGGACTTTCAGGGTGAGGCGTGGCCCCACGAAGGCACGCGCATCGGCTACCTGTCGCAGGAGCCGCAACTCGACGCGTCGAAGAACGTCAGGGAAAACGTCGAGGAAGCAGTAAAGGCCACGCGCGACCTGCTCAGGAAGTTCGAGGAAATCTCGATGAAGTTCGCCGAGCCGATGACCGACGACGAGATGACGAAGCTGCTGGAGCAGCAGTCGAAGGTTCAGGAGA
>JACCRL010000021.1 GCA_013813605.1 Gemmatimonadaceae bacterium | reverse complement strand
TGTCGTAGTTGGCAAACCGCGTGCTACCGGCGATCGCTCCTGTCTCTCGATCAATCGTTACAAATGGAAGCGACGTGCCGGTATCACGCATTTTTGCCGCGACATCCATGTACTCGCGCATGTCAGCATCGCTCTTCACCATCGGCGTCATGAACCGCCAGATGTCCGGGTCGAGGCCGACAGCAACGAGTCCGGCGTGATGTGAGGGGGCCATCGGCTCGAGCCTAACCGGTCCGCCTTCCAGAACTACGGGCTCGAGGGTGGTGGCCACCTTCCATTTACGCGGTTAGCGCCGGAAGAGCGGGATGTTTCAGGTGAAAGTCCGTCGCCTGCTGATACGCGTGCGCGACAGCGAGAAGCTTTCCCTCCTCGAACAGCGGCCCGAGGAACGTAAGCGAGACCGGCGTGCCATCGTCGCGAAAACCGTTGGGAACAATCACTGCCGGATGCCCAGTGAGGTTCGTCGCGACGAGCTGCGACAGGTTCGCGGCGCTGGTCGGCGTTACGATCACGTCGACGGTTCGGAACAGCTCGTCCCACTTCTGCATTGCAACCGAGCGGAGCCGGTTGGCGTTGACGTAATCAACCGCTGGAATGAAGCGCGCCGTGCGAAAGGTGTTCGCCCAGTCCCCCTTGCCCTGCTGCACCAGCTCCTTGTCGCGGTCAGACCTCGTCAGCTCATCGAAAGCGGCGGCAGCCTCGGCGGTGAGGATGATCCGCATCGCATCGTATGGGAGGTCGGGGAGCTCCACCGCAATGAGGTTGAGCCTCATCCGGCGGAGAACATCGAGCGCAGAATCGTCGAACTTCTTCGTGCCGTGCAGGGTTCGCTTCTCATCCTTCGGATCGAGCTGCGGAAGGTCGAAAGCAGACTTCACGTAGCCAACGCGCAGTGTGTGCACAGGAAGGCGCGCATCCCAGTGATAATCGGCGGCGATTACGCTGGTGTCCTTTCCATCGGGGCCGTAAATCGCATCGAGAACCAGCGCGCAGTCTTCGGCGCTCCGGCAGATCGGGCCGAGTTTGTCCATGGACCACGAAAGCGCCATCGCGCCGGTCTTTGGAATACGGCCGTAGGTCGGACGGAGACCGGTGGTTCCGCAGCGGGTAGATGGTGAGGAGATGGAACCGAGTGTCTCGCTCCCGATCGAAAAGCCTACTAGTCCGGCCGCCGTCGCCGCCGCTGGCCCGGCGGACGAGCCGCTCGATCCCTGATCCAGCTTCCAGGGATTCTTGGTCGTCGCGCCGAACCAGATGTCCCCCTGCGCCAGCTCGCCCAAGGTGAGCTTGGCGAGAAGAACGGCACCCGCCGCATCGAGCCGTTGCACGACGGTGGCATCCGCATCGATCACCTGGTCACGAAACGGGCCCGCACCCCACGTGGTCTTGTAGCCGCGTACCGCGAGAAGGTCCTTTGCCCCCCAGGGAATGCCGTGCAATGCGCCCCGATACTTTCCGCGCGCGATTTCCGCATCGGCAGCGCGCGCCTGGGCGAGCGCCCGGTCCTCCGTGAGGGTGATAACGCATCGCAGCTGCGGGTCGTAGCGCTTGATGCGATCGAGATACATGCGTGTCAACTGGAGCGAGGTCACGCGGCCTGTCCTGACGAGCTCGGAAAGCTGGGTCACCGGAGCGAACGCGAGATCCTCGATCCTGGCTGGCGCCGACAGCCGAGCGAGCCGACTCCGCACCATCGGCCGTCTTCGCTCCGGGCGTACGCTCTTTCCGGGTGGAAGCGGGTTGAACGCGATCGCGGGCGGAATCGAGTTCGGGAGCGGGAACTTGTGAAGCGCTTCTATCCGCTGTGCCTGCGTTTTCAGTCCGTCAATCATCATCTCGCGTTCGGCGTCGTCGAAGCGAAGTCCGGCGACCTCTTCGGCGCTGGCGATCGTCGCAACCGTTATGTCGGCGCCCCCCGACATTGTTGCCCAAAGCACGCCGGGGAACAGCGTCGACCCAAGGCCAATGCTTCCCATGTAGCCCATGAAGGCGCGGCGATCGTAGCGAGTCTTTTCCATTTGATGCCTCAGCTTACCTGTGACTTACTGAACGCCGGCGCGCCGTCGAACTGCTGCAGCTTCTCGATGTGCATCCAGCGGTGGGCGCCGCCAACCTGCTGGAGGAGCGTAATGATGTCGGCGTCGGACAGCTCGGCATTCTCGACAGCGGGAACAAAACGGCAGCGGAAATGATCAACCAGCGACACCTGTCTGTCGGTGGTCGGGAAAACGATCGCACCGCGATTGGTGATCATCTGCAGCCGCACGCTCTTGAGCCGGACCGCAGACTGCAGGTTCTGCGCGAGCTTGTCCGGCTCCATCTCGGATTCAAGATAGATATCCACGCCGACCACCGAGCGGCTGGCGGCCTTTACGACACGAACGCCCTTCTGCTGCACCGGCATTTGGATCTTCCTGTACTCGCGAGGCGGAATGAGCCGGGAGCGCTGTCCAAGGTTCGCAATCACCGCTTTCGTAAAATCAGTGGTCGAGGCAGGCTGCGAGATTCCCGCCATGTCGCCGGTACGAATGCCTCCCTCCAGCGTGACCAGCACAGCCTGCTCGACGTTCGTCGCCGCCTTTCCCTCACCGATGTGACGGAGCATCATCGCCGCGCTGAGCACGAGCGCGGTCGGATTCGCCTTGTTCTTTCCCGCGATGTCGGGCGCCGACCCGTGTACAGCCTCGAAGATTGCGACGTCGTTGCCGATGTTGGCTGAGGGCGCGAAGCCAAGACCGCCGGTGAGTCCGGATGTGAGATCGCTCAGGATGTCGCCGTTCATGTTCGTCGTCACGATGACATCGAACTGCTCGGGTCGCATCGCCAGCTGGTGAGCGCAGTTGTCGATGAGGATGTGCTTCGCCTCGATCGCCGGGAACTGGGGCGCGAACTCTTCGAAGGTGTGCTGTAGCAGTCCCTCGCTGAGCTTCATGATGTTCGACTTGGTGGCGCAGTGGACGCGGTGGCGGTCCTCGGCCACGGCGAAGGCGAAGGCGAGCTTGACGATCTTCTCGCACCCCTCGCGCGAGATGAGCTTGAGGCTCTCGGCGACGCCCGGCGTCTGCATGTACTCGATGCCGGCGTAAAGGTCCTCGATGTTCTCCCGCACGAGGACGATGTCGAGCTTCCGTCCCGTAAAGGGTGTCTGGACACCCGGCAGCTCGCGAACAGGTCTGATGTTGCCGTAGGTCTCGAACAGCGTTCTGAGCGTTACGTTCGCGCTCCGGTTCCCGAAACCGATCGGGGTCTCCAGCGGCCCCTTCAGCACAACGCGGGTGCGCTCGACGGAATCGATCGTGTCCTGCGGCACGCCCGTCTCGATGCCTTTTTTGAACGCCTTCTCACCTGCCTCGTGCCGCTCGAACTCGATCGCGACGCCGGTGGCCTCGATGATGGCCAGGGCCGCCTCGACGACCTCGGGCCCGATACCGTCGCCGGGAAGGACGGTGACACTTCGCGTGGCTGGACTCATGGTGCTGAAGTTACTCCCTGCGCGGGGGCCAATCTATGGCGCGGCGCGGCTCCCTTCGCGTTGACCGCAATACGGGCCACGGTTAGTATCCGATACCGTGCTGGGCCAAACAGCACTCAAGCGCGCGTAGCTCAGTTGGATAGAGCGTCGCCCTCCGGAGGCGAAGGCCGTGGGTTCGAATCCCTCCGCGCGCATGCAGCATTTCGGTTTTCAGAGCGGAGCGACTTCCTGCCGTTCGAAAGAGGCTTTCAAACCGGCCTTTCGGGTCAGGCGTCCTTGAGGGCCTGCCCGACCTGAGTCAGCGACTGACGCGCGTCGCCGAACAGCATCCGCGTTTTCTCGTGATAGAACAGCGCGTTGTCGATGCCCGCGAACCCGTGACCCATGCTCCGCTTGAGCACGATGATGTTGCGCGCGCGATCGACATCCAGGATGGGCATGCCGTAGATCGGGCTCGCCGGATCATCGCGCGCGGCCGGATTCACGACGTCGTTCGCACCCACTACCAGCACGACGTCGGTTTGCGGAAACTCTCCGTTCACCTGGTCCATCTCGAGCAGCTGGTCGTAGGGGACGTTCGCCTCCGCGAGTAGCACGTTCATGTGGCCCGGCATTCTCCCAGCCACCGGGTGGATGGCGTACTTCACATCCACGCCGCGCTTCTCGAGATCCGTTGCCAGCTCGCGCACCGTATGCTGCGCCTCGGCGACCGCCAGGCCATAGCCGGGCACGATTACCACGCTCCGCGCGTAGGCGAGCGCGATCGCGGTATCCTCCGATGTCGTCTGGCGAACGGTGCGACCAACATCGCTCGTTGCCGACACGGCGCCGCCATCGCCCGAGCCGAACGCGCCGAACAGCACATTTCCAACCGACCTGTTCATGGCCGTGCTCATCAGGAGAGTGAGCAGCGTGCCCGATGCGCCAACGAGAACTCCTGCAACGACGAGCATCTGGTTGTGCAGCACGAAGCCGGTAAGCGCGGCCGCAAGACCCGTCAGCGAGTTGAGAATCGAGATCACTACCGGCATGTCGCCGCCGCCGATAGGCAGCACGAACATGGCGCCGAGCAGCAGCGCCACGGCGAAGAGGAGCCAGAGGGCAAGCCTGCCTCCTCCTCCAACAACGACTGACGCACCGAGGGCGATCAGGAGGAGCAGAATGAGCGCGTTGATCAGTCGCTGCAGCGGGAACTGGAGCGGCTTGCCGGGAAGTATCTCCTGGAGCTTTCCGAACGCGATGATGCTTCCCGTAAACGAGATGGCACCGATGATCGTGCCGAGCACAATCGACACAGCTTCCCCC
>JACCRL010000016.1 GCA_013813605.1 Gemmatimonadaceae bacterium | reverse complement strand
AGATTTTGCATAACGAATGCCGCACTCTAGCTCAGCGCATCGAGCAGCTTCTGATGAATTCCTCCAAACCCGCCGTTCGACATCACCAGCACGACGTCCCGCTCCTTCAACCTCGGCCCCAGTTCCTTCACGATCGCGTCCGCGTCCGGCAGGTGCTGCGCCGGCTTCCCGCCCCCCTTCCACTGTCGCACCATCTCCGCGGGATCGATCGCCGTCCCCGCCTCGTAGCGCTCGGGATGGAACAGGCCGGCGAGAATGATCTCGTCCGCCGACTCGAACGCATTCACGTACTCGCCCTGAAACTCGCGGCGCTGCGCCGTATAGCTGCGTGGCTCGAATACGGCCACGATGCGCCGTCCGGCATACTTCTGCCTGATCGCGTTGATTGTCTCGCGAACCGCCGTCGGGTGGTGCGCGAAATCGTCGATCACCGCCACACCGCGCACTTCCCCGCGCACCTCCATGCGGCGCTTGACGCTCAGGAACGTCCGCAGCCCCTCGCGTACGCCGTCGCGGTCGGCGCCAACCGATTCCGCCGCCGCAATCACCGCCAGCACGTTGCGCACGTTGAACGCGCCGGCCAGCGGCGTATCCACCGCGCCCCACTCCTCATCGGAGCGAAACGCGCGAAAGGTCGTCCCCGCTTCGGTAAACTTCACGTCGCGCGCATGCCAGTTATGTACGCCGGCAGGCGGAGCTTCTTCCGATCCATACGTGAACCATTCCACCGGCGCAAACGACTTCGACGCCAGCTCCCGCATTATCGGCGACTCCCAGCCCGCGATCAGGACTCCATTCTCCGGAATGAGATTCACGAATCGCGCGAATGCGAACTTGTAGGCCTCTTCATCCCTGTAGATATCGGCGTGGTCGAACTCGATGTTGTTCACGATCGCCGTGTCCGGCAGGTAGTGCCACATCTTCGGGCCCTTGTCGAAGTACGCCGTGTCGTACTCGTCCGCCTCGATCACGAAATACTTCGAATCGGTGAGCCGGAACGACGTTCCGAAATTTTCGGCGACTCCGCCGATGAGGAAACTCGGGTTCAGCCCCGCCGCCTCGAGCGCCCACGCGAGCAGTGACGTCGTCGTCGTCTTGCCGTGGGTCCCCGCAACCGCGAGCGAGTGCCGGCCACGGATGAACTCTTCCTTGATCGTCGCCGCCGCCGATGTGTAGTGGTGCTTGTCGTTCAGCACCGCCTCGAGCTCGGTGTTTCCGCGCGAGATCGCGTTGCCGACGACCACGATATCAGGGCGCGGCACCAGGTTCTCGGGTCCGTAGCCCTGGCTGTAGGAGATCCCCATCTCGTCGAGCCCGGTGGACATCGGCGGATACACATTCTCATCCGACCCCGTCACCTTGTGGCCCGCCGCCTTGAGCAGCCCGGCCAGCGACGCCATCGCTGTTCCGCCGATCCCGATCAGGTGATAGTGGCGTGGAAGTCTTTTTCGCGCGCGCGGTTTGGCCGCCATCGTGCCTCGTCAAACGGTGATTTCTTCTGCAACAATCTACACTGCATTGTCAGCCGACCCGGAAACACGGACGGCGCTCCGGACGTATATAGCGTATGCCATTGAGATCCCCGACCCGTGGTGCGACCAGCTTCTGGACGATCTTCCTTGGGGTGTTCCTGCTCGACGTCGCCAGCAAGCGCATGGCCGTCGCGTACTTTTCTCCCGCCCATGTTCCGCACGACATCGTCGGCGACTTCCTCCGATTTACCCTCGCCTACAATCAGGGCGGCGCGATGAGCCTCTCGCTCGGCCCTTCCTCGAGATGGTGGTTCACCGTGCTCGCGCTCGGTACCCTGGTCGTGCTTGGCTGGCTATACCGGCAGACACCACCGCACGACAGGGTTCAACTCACGGCGCTCGCACTCGTTTGCGGCGGCGCGGTGGGAAATCTGGTCGACCGTATCCGGTGGGGGCGCGGAGTCGTGGACTTCATCGATATCGGCCTTGGATCACACCGCTTTTTCACCTTCAACGTTGCCGATGTCGGCGTGACACTGGGAACCGTATTGCTTACCTGGTCGCTGACGAGACGGGCGGCGCGGGACGGCGAAGCCGCGAAAGCCGGGACCAATCCGCTGCATCGAGGCGAAGCGCTCTAGTCGTCCTTCTGGCCGAAGATTGCCATGTTGGAGCTGTGTCCCGGATTCACTTTCTTATCCGGATAAATCCAATGCACCGCCTGATTGACGGCCGTTGCCGCCTCGCCGAATCCGGTCGCAATCAGCTTCAGCTTTCCCGGGTAGGCGGTGATGTCGCCGGCGGCGTAGATCCCGGGCCGGCCCGTCTCCATCATGCTGTTCACGACGATCTCGTCCTTTTGCAGGTTCAGTCCCCATTCCGCCAGCGCGCCGATGTCGCTGTGGAAGCCGAGCATCGGGAGGATTGCATCCGCGTCGAGATCGCGCGTCACCTTCGTCTTCACCTCGCGGACAGTGACGCCAACGAGCTTCCCGCCCTCCGCGCGAACATCGTGCAGCTCGTGAAAGGGGAGAAGCATAGTTTTCCCGGCGGATGAGGCGGCCTGGACGTCGGCAATGGTAGAGCCGTGCGCGCGATACTTGTCGCTCCGATGCACCAGCGTCACCGCCTGCGCGCGGTCGCGCAGCTGCTGCGCCCAGTCGAACGCGGAATCGCCGCCGCCGATGATGACGATGTTCTGGCCGCGAAAATCGTCCGGGTTCGCGACACGGTCGAAGATGCCCTTGCCGTACCACGGCTCAGCGCACGCCTGCGGAAGCCGTCGCGGCGAGAACGCGCCGATCCCCGCCGCAATGACGATCGATCGCGTTGGAAAACGGTCGGTCTCTGTCACGAGAACGAAATGACCGTCCTCCTCCTCGAGGGCGGTGACGTTCTGGTTAAGGTGCGAGGCCGGCTTGAACTGGGCGGTCTGATCGACGAGCGCCTTCACCATGTCCTTCGCG
>JACCRL010000014.1 GCA_013813605.1 Gemmatimonadaceae bacterium | reverse complement strand
CGGCGAGCTGCTGTTCATGAACGTCGACCCGTCCGATTTCGCGGATCCGGCGTTCGAGGTCGACGAGCTGCTCGTCGATGATCCCACGCGCGTCGTGATCGAGATCACCGAGCGCACCGCGATCAAGGACTATCCCAAATTTCGCGGCCGCCTCAAGGAGTTTCGCGACAAGGGCTACCGCTTCGCGGTGGACGATGCGGGCAGCGGCTACGCCGGGCTTGGCTCGATCGCCAACCTCGAGCCGGACTTCATCAAGCTCGACATCTCGCTGATCACTTGCATCGACGCCAACTTCATCAAGCAGAACCTGGTCGAGACGATGGTGAAATTCTCCAACGACCACGGCGCGATGGTGATTGCCGAGGGAGTCGAGCGGGCGGAGGAGTTCGAGATGGTAAAATCAATCGGCGTGCACCTCGTGCAGGGCTTCTTCGTACACAAGCCAAGCGCCAACGCGGTCGGAGTGAAAACCCCGTACCGCCCGACGCCGGTCTTCAGGAGCGATCAAGCAGGGACGTAACGAGTTTGAACGAACGCTCGGCCGCACCAAGCCCGGCGCTCACCATCGCTCTCGCGGCCGCCCCCGCATCGTCTCTCCGCGGCCCACCCTCTAAAAGCTCCACCAGCCGGCCCGCCAGATATTCGGTCGTCGTCACCACGAACCCGCCGCCCCTGCGCGCGAGCTCGATTGCCTCCCGACTCTTCTCGTGGCGCGGGCCAAACAGGACGGGAACGCCGAAGGACGCCGGCTCGAGCACGGAATGGAGTCCGGCGCCGTGAAATCCGCCGCCGACGAACGCGGCATCGGCAATCGCGTAGAGATCCCCTAGAACGCCGTACCGGTCAACAAACACAACGTCGGCCGCTCCCGCCGCCAACGCGTCGCCGAGCGGCGCGATGCGTAGCGAGTGCTCGGACGCCCAGGCGAATATGGTTTGCCTGGTTTCCTCGCCCAGCTCGTGGGGCGCGATCACCAGCCTCGCATCCGGGACCTTGCCGCGGACGCTAATCCACGCGGCAAGAAGGTGGCGCTCGTCGGCGGGCCACGTCGATCCCGCAACCAGCGTCGGCCGCGGCGAGCGAAGCGATGTGACCAGCGGCAGCGCGGGAGCGGCAAGCGCGCGCGCCCAGACCTGGTCGTACCGCGCATCTCCCGTGACGCTGACTGTCTCGGCGCGGACTCCCTGCCTGAGAAAGCGGCCTGCATCCTCCTCGCTGATCGCCCCGACGCAGTCCAACACCGCGTATGCGTCGCCGAGCAGCTGTCGCGCGAGCGCACCGCGACGGGCGGAGGTCGCGGAAAGAGTCGCATTGATGACACCGACCCTGACATACGCGGCGGCCGCCGATTCGGTCAGCGCCGGCCAGATGTCGAGCTTGCTGAAAACGAGCGCCGAAGGCTGCAGAGCCGCCAGAATCTCGACCGCATCGGAGAAGGTGTCGAACGGCAGATAATCGGCGAAGTCGACGTCGAGCGAGCGCGCGAAGGTTTCCGCGCTCGGGGAGAAGAATGTGTAGGCGATCTGCGCCGCGGGCCGGCGCGCGCGCACAAGCTGAAGAACCGGAAGCGCCTGAAGTCCCTCGCCGACCGACGGCGCGTGCATCCAGAGGAGCGGACGCGAGAGGTCGCGGTGAGCATCACCCCATGCCCGGTATCTCTCGACGATATCGTGACGCGCGTGCAGTCCTTTTCGGAGCTTGGACTCGCCATCGGGAACGATGCCGGCGAGGCCGCGCGCCGCGGCACCTGCCGCTGCGTACGGAATCCGCAGCAGCGAATTCACGAGTTGCCTGGCGTGCTAGGGTCGCTGAGCGCCTGAACGCGCTTCCGCAATGGCCGAGTCGAGGACGGCTCGCATCGTGGTCATCGGTACCGCCCCCGCCAGCCGGCGGTTGCCGACGATGAAGCTCGGCGTCTGCCGCACTCCGGAGCTGGTCGCGCGGTCCAGGTCGGCCTGTATCAGCGGGCGCATCACATCCGACGAGAGACAGTCGCGCCAGCGTTTGATATCGACGCCCGCGCCCCGGGCGAGCGACGTGAAGAGCGTGTCCACGGATGACACCGAGGCCCATTTCGCCTGATTCGCGAAGATGGCGTCGTGCATCTGCCAGAAGCGGCCCTGTTCGCCCGCACACATGGCGGCCTGGGATGCGGGCCATGCGTTCAGGTGCTGCGACAGCGGGAAGTTCACGAAGGCGAGCCGGACCTTCCCCGTCGTCACATACTCGTCACGCAGCGCTTCGTAGCTCTCGTGGTGCCACTGCCTGCAGAACGGGCACTGGAAGTCGCTGACCTCGACTACCCAGACCTTCGCCACGGAATCTCCCTGGATGCGCGCGAGATCCGCGCGCGCAACTCGCGGGTCGGCCCTGGGCGCGGTCGTTGCGATGGAGGCGGTGTCGCGCCGCTCAGCAGTGTTTGCTTCCGCTCCGCCTGCCGGCGGTTTTGCGCCGGTGCACGCGAGTCCGGCGAGCATTAGAGAACGCGCGAGCGCGCGGTTGACGCAGTGTAGATTCATCCGCTGAATACTTCGCTTCTCAAATCCCTAAATCAAGGGCGGAGGAAAGATCTTCAACGTGGTTCTGCTTGGTTTCCTCCCATCGCTCAAGGCATATGCGATGACGCGCGCAGCCTTGCTTCTCTTCGTCGTACAGCAGGGAATCCAGATTCCCGCGCCGACCGGGCTCGTGAACGATTTCGCCGGAGTGCTGCAGCCCGCCACCATCGCGCGCATGGAGCGCATCGCCGAGGATGTGCGGGCGAAGTCGAGAGGCGAGATGACGATCGTCACGTTGCCTGACATCGGCACACGCGACGTACAGGAGGTTGCGCTTCTCATCGGCAGGCAGTGGAAGCTGGGAAAGATCGGAAATCCCGGCGATCCGACCAGAAACGCGGGCGCAGTCATTCTGCTCGTGCCCAAGGAAACGAGCAAGGACGGTCGCGGCCACTGTTTCGTCGCTACTGGAGCCGGGACCGAAGGTTTCATCACCGACGGAGACGCCGGCACAATTTGTCGTGAAGCGACGCCGGCGTTCCGCGAGCGGGACTACGACACCGGTCTCGAGCTCGTCACGCTGCGGACGGCAGCGGAATTCGCGAAGGAGTTCAACTTCGTTCTGGATACGGCGCTGGTCGCGCCCTCGCTTCCACAGCCTGCCACGGATTTTTCGTCCGGGCGCGGTGAGGGCGGATTTCCCCCACAGCTTCTCTTTCTCATCTTCATCGTCGTCCTGATGGTGCTGAGCAGCGGACGCCGCCCTGGACGTCGAGGTGGCTGCGGAGGCTGTCTCCCGATCTTTGTCCCCATGGGTGGCGGTGGCTGGAGCGGCGGAAGCGGCAGCTGGGGCGGTGGCGGATTCGGTGGGGGTGGCGGATTCGGCGGATTCGGTGGCGGCGGTGGTTTCAGTGGTGGCGGCGGCGGTTCGAGCTGGTGATGGACGTGATTGACGGCAATCAGGGAGCACAATGACACTCGATGAACTCGTGAGGCAGCTCAAGCTTGCCTACGGAGACGGTCTGCGATCGGTGGTGCTGTTCGGCTCCGCTGTCGCGGGCGAGCACGACGCGAAGAAGTCCGACTACAACGTGCTGGTGGTGGTCGACGCACTGCCGCTCGAGCGGCTGCGCGCGGTATCAGCGGTATCGAAGGCCTGGGCCGATGCGGGCAATCCGCCGCCCATGACGTTCACCGCGAAGGAGTTTCGAACCTCGGCCGATATTTTTCCCATGGAGTACGCCGACATCCTGGAGCGTCACCGTCTGCTGTACGGCGAAGAGGTGTGCGAGGGAATCACGGTGAAGAAGCAGGACCTGCGGCTCGAGGTCGAGCAGCAGGCAATGGGAAAGCTGCTCCGGCTCAGGCAGGCGACGATGGGCGCGGGTGGCGACGGGGCGTTGCAGCGCGAGACGCTGCAACGCAGTCTGAGCGCGCTGATGGTCGTGTTCCGTGGCGTGGCGCGGCTTCACGACGTCGTTCCGTCCCAGGATTACGAGTCACTGACAAGATCAGTGGCGGAGCGTGCCGGGTTCGACCCGGCGCCCTTCGTCCGCGTGATCGCCGCGTCGCGAGGCGGTGAGAAGATTCACAAGGCGGAGGCCGCGCCTCTTCTGGAGGCCTATCTGGGAGCGATGGAGCGGCTCGTCGCTTATCTCAACGGCTTTCGTGGGTAAATTACCGTCCGGGCGGAACCGCCCCGATTCATTTCTACACCAGAGGATACAGTAATGAAACGTCGTCTCCTGATCGCCCTAGCTCCTCTCATGCTGTCGGGCTGCGGTTACAACAAAATCCAGCAATACGACGAGCAGGCTACAACGGCCAAGCAGCAGATCTCGGTTCAGCTCCAGCGGCGCGCTGATCTCGTGCCGAACCTCGTCGAGACTGTGAAGGGTTATGCGCAGCATGAAGAGGCCGTATTCACCCAGGTCGCGAATGCGCGGTCCCGCCTGTCGGGCGCAATCCAGACCGGAGATCCGGCGCAGATGGCGACCGCCAATGCGGGTCTCACGGGCGCACTTGGACGCCTTCTCGCCATCTCTGAAGCATATCCGCAGCTCAAGGCCGACCAGGGATTCCTTCGCCTGCAGGATGAGTTGACGGGGACCGAGAACAGAATCGCGACGTCGCGGAACGACTACAATCAGGCCGTTCAGACCTACAACACGTACATCCGCACGTTCCCGCAGGCGCTGACAGCCAAGGTTACCGGCGCCTCGGCGCGAACTTATTTCGAGGCCGCCCCGGGCAGCGAGGCGCCTCCTCGCGTGGACTTCGGGACGGCCAATCGTCCGGCTCCGGCGGGTACGCCGCGCGGAGCCCCGGCCGCCTCGCGAGCCCCATAGGAAGCGGCTAACTCCGGATTGTGGCTCGGACTGCAGAGCTAGACACAAAAAAGCCGGCTGAGAAGCCGGCTTTTTTATATCCCAGCACGGAGCCGCGCGGTAAAGCGGCTGCGCGGTTGCATCCACCGTGCATGAGGGCGATTCCTATTGAC
>JACCRL010000448.1 GCA_013813605.1 Gemmatimonadaceae bacterium | reverse complement strand
CCGATAAGCGCGTCGACGAGCTACGCACAGGTCGACAAGGTCAAGAACCAGCCGAAGAGCAAGGACATGCAGAAGGTCATCGGCGGCGCGGCCATCGGCGCGATTGCTGGCCAGATCCTTGGCGGGAGCACCAAGGCGACGGTGATCGGAGCGGCGGCCGGGGGAGCGGCGGGAGCTGCAACAGCTGCTGCCACCTCCAATGTGGAGGGGTGTCTTCCATCGGGAGGACGCATCACGGCCACGCTGGACGCGGCGACGCAGGTTCAGAGCTAGAGCTGACGTTCTGACGCAGGTTCAGAGCTAGAGCTGACGTTCTAAGGAAACTGAGAACCCCACAGATGCGAGGGGTCAGAAGCACAGATCCGAGTTGCTAGACAAAGAACCTTCTGGACTCTCGCGATGATGGGGGCGAGAGGCCAGAAGAGTCTTCTCTAGCAACTAACAACTACGCTTCCGGGATCTCGCATCTGCGTATTTCTCTTCTCAGTGGCCGTCAAAAACCCGTCGCCCCACCTGAGCTCCTCGGATCATCCATCCCCTGGTACCCGCCGCGCACCCTCATCACCGAGCTGGTGAGTCCGATGCCACCGGTGCTCTCATAGGCAGCGTACCCCATCGCGCGCAGCCGCGCGATCACCGACGGCGCAAAGCCGCCTGCCTCCAGTCGCAGCGAATCGGGAAGCGATTGGTGGTGCAGGCGCGGCGCGCGCATCGCATCGCTCAGGTCCATGCGGTGGTCGATGATGTTGAGGATCACCTGCGACGTTGACGTAATGATGCGGGGGCCACCGCGGGCGCCCGTCGCCAGCAGGAACTCGCCAGCCGGATCGAGGACGATCGTTGGCGCCATCGCGCTCAGCATTCGCTTGCCCGGTGCGATCGCGTTCTGCTCGCCCTGAACGAGGCCGAACTGGTTGGGCGTTCCCGGCTTGGCGGCAAAGTCGTCCATCTCGTCGTTCAGAAAGAATCCCGCGCCGCGGACGTAGACGCCCGATCCGTACAGGTCGTTGATGGTGGTGGTCGTCGCAACCGCGTTTCCAAACTGGTCCACGACGGAGTAGTGGGTCGTGTGACTGCGCTCGGCGGCTCCGGGCACCAGCGACACCGTCGGTGTCGAGCGACCGGCACCGATGGTCCGCGCCAATCCCTTCGCGTAATCCTTGCTGGTGAGCTGTGAGAGCGGCACGCTCACGAAATCGGGATCGCCGAGTTTCGAGTTGCGATCGAGGAAGGCACGCTGATACGCCGACGCGAGAACGTGCATCTGGTTCGCGTTACCGAACGACGCACTCGATCCGTGCGCCTCGAGAATATTGAGCGTCTCGCTGATCGTGACCCCGCCCGACGATGATGGCGGCATCGTCAGGAGCGTGTACCCGCGGTACGTGCCGCGAAGTGGCGTGCGCCACGCCGCCCTGTAGTCGGCGAGGTCGCGCTTCGTGATGATGCCGCCGCCGCTCAGGCGCATCTCGCTCACGATGTCGTCGGCAATTCGGCCCTTGTAAAACGCGTCTGCGCCGCCCTGCGCGATCAGCCGCAGCGTCTCCGCCAGCTCTGGCTGGACGAGGCGCGCACCGACGGCGAGCGGAGCTCCGCCGGGAAGGAACCGCGCTGCTCCGGCAAACTTTCGGAGCAGAGTTGCGGAGCCGGCCAGTGAGCTATTGAGCGCGGCGTCGACGGCAAACCCGTCAGCAGCCAGCCGGATTGCCGGGCCAATTACGATAGCGAGCGGTAGCGATCCGTACTTGCGGTGTGCCTCCGCCATGCCGGCGACAGCGCCGGGCACGCCGGACGCGAGCGGCCCAACGAGACTTGCGGACGTGACGTTCCCATCGGGGCCGATGTACATGTCCCGCGTGGCCGCTCGCGGAGCCTTTTCACGATAGTCGAGCGCCGCCGTCCGGCCGTCAGCGAGGCGAATGACCATGTACCCGCCTCCGCCCAGATTGCCCGCCTCGGGCAGCGTCACCGCCAGTGCGAAGCCGACCGCAACCGCCGCGTCAACCGCATTCCCGCCCTGCCGTAGAATCTCCACGCCGGCATCGCTCGCGAGCTTACTGTTACTCGCCACCATCGCGTGCGGCGCGAACACCGGCTCGCGTCGCATCGAGAATCGCCAGCCGTCGGGAAAGCGCGCCGCGACGCGAGCGGGAATGGCTGGCTCGAGGCGCGCCGGATCGAGCGGCGAGCGCGTATCGACGGGCCGGCACGCGGCCGAAAAAAACAGCAGTCCTGCCGCCACGCCGCGTGCAAGGAGAGGCACCACTTCCGGACACGGGCGCGCCGTTGCGCGAGGCAGCGGTCGTCTCCCGGGAAGGGTGTCGGCGCTCATTCTAGCGGCGCCGCGGACTGTGCCGGCCGAAACCGTAACGGACGGAGACGCGCAGCGCGCGCACCGTGTTCGTGTTGCTCACCCCGTTCGACAGCCCCTTCTTCTCGTGAAGCGCGATGCTGTAGTCCTGCACCAGATTGATCTGCGTTGTCTGACTGAGGCCGTAGCCGAAACCGTAGCCCGCCGAGAAAATGGGATCGATGTTGCCATTGGCTGGGGCGAGCGCTGACCCGTCATCATCGCGCTTGAGATCGCGGTAGGCGGCAACGCCAGCGGAAAGGTCGATCACCTGGTGAAACCCCGTGCCCCCGCCAATGTGAAAAGTCCCCGCCAGCGTCATCATGTTGAGATGCGCGTCGCAGCTCGCACAACGCGCTCCCCCCGGCGCCCGCGGAGACGTCGTCGTGGAAGAGCGGTAGATGAAAGGCACGCGAACATAGGTGCCTACGATGCCAAATGACGACTGATTCTGTATGGTTTTCTCGAGAGAGGCGCGGTACTGCCAGCTCGTCGAGTTGCCGAAATCCCACGTGCTGGCGGACGTTCCGTCATTCACACCCTGGCCCGTGAATCCGGCGATGCCGCCGCTGACCCAGATTGCCGATTCGGCCGATGTGTAGGTGCCGCGCCGTTG
>JACCRL010000250.1 GCA_013813605.1 Gemmatimonadaceae bacterium | reverse complement strand
CACTTGCAACCTCCGTTGCGCACGACGAAAAGGGTGCCGACATGGCGATATTTGCCTGGCGCGATTGGGCCTTAAATAGTGTCAGATAAGGATTTGTCACTAGCGCTCTGGGAAAGATTTGCTAGGTTGTGCGGGTGTGAGGCGGATCGTCCGGAGAGTGCAATGCGCTCACCGGGCGTGCATCCTGCCTCTCGGCGCTGCGCGCAAAAGCGGTACCGGCTGGAAAGTATCTCCACCTTTTAAGAGGAAACACAAATCATGTTGAGAAGAAGTTGGACCGTCTGCGCGATGACGGCCTTGCTACTCGGCGGAACGGCGGCAGCACAGTCGCCCGGTACGTTGCTGGTAGGCGGCTTCGGGCAGTACACGTACTTCAACGATCAGAACATCGATAACGGCTTCGATTTCGGTAAGCTCGGTTACGGCGGCCGGATCGGTGCTTTCATCACCCCCCAATGGAACCTTGAAGCAGAGGGATCCTACACCTCGGTCGAGGGCGCGACGTCGAACGTCGGCGGCACGAATCGCTCGGGATCGAAGCTCAAGTACGGTCCGATCTCGGCCCGCTTGATGTACAACTTCCCGCTCGGCAACACGCCTTCGTTCCACATCGGTGGCGGCGCCGTCCTCAAGAGCCTTCGGCTTTCTGAGAACCCGAAGCCGAACACCCGCGGCACCCACTCCAGCGTTTACAACTACGGTGCTGAAGGCGCTGTCGGCGTGAACCTCGGTTTCGGCGGCTTTGCGATCCGTCTCGACGGAATCATCGACTACCTGCCCGAGCCGAGCACGTTTGACGCTCGCGCCCAGGCAGGCGTGCAGTTCTCGCCCGACCTTGGCGCACTGTTCGGCGGTGGCAGCATGATGGACAACTCGATGATGGGCATGTGGGCGCCGATCATGTGGTGGGACCAGCTCGATGCACCGCTCCCCGGCACGGTGGAGCTTGGTGGTTTCGTGCAGTACACCAAGTTTGACGAGAATGCCGGCCGCGCTGGCGCCATTCCCGAGGACGGAATTGGTTACGGCGGTCGCGTCGGTGTATTCCTCGCCGATTCCCGCTTCGAGCTCGAGGGCGATGGCTACTATTCGCCGCAGGACAACGATGCTCGTGGAACTCCGGTTGTCCGCTCGCGTGCGTCTGAAGTCAACGCTTCGGCGTTCGCGCTTCGCCTGCTCTACAACTTCCCGCTCGGTAACATGATGGGCCGCCAGAGCGCGTTCATCATCGGTGGTGGTGGCACGCGCACGAACTACAAGTTCGAGGGCGCCGTTCCTGACAGAAACAACGACTTCACCTACAACTACGGCGGCAGCGGACTTGTCGGCCTTCGTATTGGTGTAGCGAACCGTATCGGCATCCGTATCGACGGTATCGCCGACTACATGCCCAACCACGAGCCGGATGGGAACTTGAACCTGCACGGTCGTGCTGGTCTGAGCTTCCTGGTTGGTGGCGCCCGTCGTGAAGCTATGTGCACGTACTCAGGTCTCGAGAACATTCCTGCTTCGAGCCCGAACTGCGTTGCGCCGCTCCCGCCGCCGCCCCCGCCGCCGCCGCCGGCTCCGATGGCGATGTGCGAGTACAACATGAACATCCCGGCTTCGGATCCGAATTGCGTCGCTCCAATGGCGCCTCCGATGCAGATGGTCGACACAGCGGCAATCACCGGCCCGATCTACTTCGACTTCGACAAGTCGAACATCAGACCGGACGCGGCTGAGACGCTCGATCGCAAGGTTCCATGGCTCCAGGCCAACCCCGGAATGCGGATTCGCATTGAGGGCAACGCCGACGAGCGTGGTTCAGACGAGTACAACCTGGCCCTTGGCCAGCGCCGCGCGGCTTCGGCCAAGCGTTACCTCGTCAACAAGGGTCTGGCAGCGGATCGCTTCGACCTGGTCAGCTATGGTGAGGAGCGCCCGGTATGCACCGAGCACAACGAAGCCTGCTGGCAGCTGAACCGTCGCGATGATTTCCGTATCGTGACGATCGGCAGCGACATGATCATGGTGCCGCGCGACTAAGGCACCCTCTCTGAGGCCGGGCCCCTGACGGGGTCCGGCACTGAGGTGGAGAGGCGGAGTGTCCGAAAGGATGCTCCGCCTTTTCCTTTGTCGGAATTGATTTGGGGAACTACAGGACTGCGCGGGGCATCGACACAGCGCGCCGCCAACCGGTTATGAAGGATCGCAGGACGCGCGTCACGTTGATGCGATGCTCGCAGCGGTCAGATCGGCGGCCCTCGTCGGGATAGATGCCTACGATGTAACGGTCGAGGTCGACGCCGCCGCGGGCCTGCCTCAATGGACGATCGTCGGACTGGCCGCCGGCGCGGTCAAGGAGAGCCGCGAACGAGTGGGGGCGGCGCTCGTGAATTCGGGGTTCGTCGTGCCGCCGCGGAGAATTACCGTCAACCTCGCTCCCGCGGATGTGCGCAAGGAGGGGACGGCGTTCGACCTTCCGATCGCGCTTGGAATTCTGATCGCGACCGGACAACTCGACTCACGATCGGTGGCGGGCCGGCTCTTCGTCGGTGAGCTCGGCCTGGACGGCGCGCTGCGCAGCATGCGGGGATCCCTTCCCGTTGCGCGCCACGCCCTCCGGAGCGGCGTCCGCGCCCTCGTCCTGCCGCCAGCCAACGTCGCAGAGGCTTCGCGCCTGAGCGGGATCGCCCTGTGCGCGCCGGTCTCATTGCAGGCGTTGGTCTCGCAGCTTCGCGGGGATGAGCTCGAGCCGGCGATGGCGGAAAGGACCGCGCCGGCGGCTGATGCGGAGGATCTGGATTTCAGCGACGTCGTCGGACAGGAGGCAGCGAAGAGAGCGCTGGAGGTCGCCGCGGCGGGCGGACACAACGTGATGCTCATCGGCCCGCCCGGAGCCGGGAAGACAATGCTGGCACGCCGCATGGCGACGGTGCTGCCGCCCCTCTCCGAGGAGGAGGCGCTCGAGGTGGTGGCAATTCATTCCGTCGCGGGTGTGCTGGACGAGGGAATGATCGCGCACGGCGTCCGCCCGTTCCGCGCACCCCATCACACGATCTCGAGCGCCGGACTGATTGGTGGCGGTTCGTGGCCGCGTCCCGGCGAAGTGAGCCTCGCCCACAACGGCGTTCTCTTCCTCGACGAGATGCTGGAATTCCCCCGACATGTTCTCGACGCACTACGCCAGCCAATGGAAGACGCGCGCGTCGTCATCGCCCGCGCCGCGCAAGCGGTAAGCTTTCCCGCCCGCTTCACGCTCGTGGGTGCGTCGAATCCCTGCCCGTGCGGCCGTGGAGGTGGAATTACTGCGGAGTGCACCTGCGCGCAGAGCGAGATCGAGCGCTACGCGGCGCGGCTTTCCGGACCGCTCGCCGACCGAATCGACATGCATGTCACCGTTGGGCCGGTGGCGTTGCGTGAGCTGAGCGGGAAGAGCACGGGTAGTTCGTCCCGGAATATTCGCGCGCGCGTCGAGAGGGCGCGCGGCCGGCAGAGAGCGCGGTACGCAGCAATGCGCGGCGTCGGATGCAATGCGCACGCGAGCGGGCGATGGCTCGATTCCCGAACAGTGGTAAAGCCAGATGCGCGGTCACTTCTTCAGACGGCGGCAGAGCGGCTGGGGCTCTCGGCACGGGGATATCATCGCGTGCTCAAGGTTGCGCGAACGATCGCTGATCTCGAGGATTCGGTGTCTGTTGCCGCGTTGCACATCGGGGAGGCGCTGCAATACCGCCCGGTGCGGCGTGATGAAAAGAGCAACTGAGCGCGGCGCAGATGTGAGCGCTGAGAAGCGTTGTTGCCAGTTGATCGAGGGGCGCACCGGGTTCCCCCCGGTTAGCCGGACGAGAAGTCCAGTCGGACTCAGGGAGCGAATCCATGCGGGAGTCGCGACCGGCGGAGTGCAACAGGTTAAAATTACTGTCAAGGTAGCTACTCTCCGGCGCCAAAACGCGCAGGAGATTCTCACCCAAATTTCCGATCGAATACCGGAGAGGTGGCCGTAATCAGCCACCGCCGCATGGTTGATGGGAGAAAATTCATGGTGTGTCTCACCACGCGAACATCGAGCCCATTGAGGATCGCGAGCAGGACACGGGCTGCTACGGTTGCGCTCCTTGCCTGCGTTGCCTTCGCTGGGCAGCCCACCTCCGCGCAGGACACATGGCGCACTGACTTTTCCCGTCACGTGGTACCCCTCGACGAGATCGTCTCGGGTGGGCCGCCGAAGGATGGCATTCCCGCCCTGGATCGGCCGCGCTTCGTCAGCGTGGCTGAGGCCGGACGATGGCTCGATCCGCGCGAACCCGTCCTTGTCGTCGAGCACGGCGGCGAAGCGCGAGTGTATCCACTACGAATTCTCGTATGGCACGAGATCGTCAACGACCGCATCGACGGTCTCCCAATCGCGGTCACATTCTGTCCGCTCTGCAACACCGCGCTCGTTTTCGACCGGCGTCACGCCGGCCGCACGCTCGATTTTGGCACTACCGGGCGACTGCGCCACTCCGATCTCGTGATGTACGATCGTCAGACTGAGAGCTGGTGGCAGCAAGCCACCGGCGAGGCGCTTGTCGGCGTGTTCGCGGGCGACACCATTCGCGCCGTTCC
>JACCRL010000428.1 GCA_013813605.1 Gemmatimonadaceae bacterium | reverse complement strand
TCGGTGATGTTCGCGCGATATCGCGTCACCAACAAATCGGCGGCGCGGCGGCGGGTGAGGCTTTACCTCGTCATTCGCCCGCTGCAGGTGAATCCGCCCTGGCAGTTCCTGAATGGGGCGGGCGGGGCCGCGCACATCGGTGCGATCTCGATGCCTCGCGGGTCGTCGGACGTTTCGGTCAACGGCCGTGCAGCAATCGCTGCGTACCCGGCGCCGTCCGGTTTCGTGACGGCGGCGTTCGACGACGGAAATATCGTCGATGGCCTGCGGAGCGGCGCCGTTGTGAGCCTGCCCGCGGCCAACGATGCGTTCGGTCTGGCCTCCGGAGCAATGGAGTATATGCTCGATCTCCCGCCTGGCGGAACATCGCCGCCGATCGATCTCGAAATCCCGCTGCACCGCAATGCGGATCTCGGAGCGGCGCTCGCCAGCGAAGTAGTTGGAAGCGCTGTTTACAAGGACGCGCGTGGTGCTTCCCGCACGAGCCATCCCCGATCCATCACCGTGCGGCAAGAGAGCGCGGCGTCGGTGCGAATCGATAACGCGCTCGAGCGCACGCGCGCAGAGTGGCGCGAAAAGCTGGGACGCGTAACCGTTGATCTGCCGCCGGCGGGCCAGCGTCACATCGAGACGATGCGCGCGAATCTCGCCTACATCCTGATCAACCGCGACGGCGCCGCGATCCAGCCCGGCTCGCGATCGTATTCCCGTTCATGGATCCGGGATGGCTCACTAACTTCGACTGCGCTCCTCCGCCTCGGACACGCCCGGGCAGTGCGCGACTTCATCGAATGGTACGCGCCCTATCAGTACGACAACGGCAAGATCCCCTGCTGCGTCGACGAGCATGGCGCGACGCCGGTGCCTGAAAACGACAGCCACGGCCAGTTCATCTATCTGGTTGCTGAGTACTACCGTCACACCGGCGACCGCGCGCTGATGGAGAAGATGTGGCCGCGCGTGATGAAGGCAGTGAGCTACATGGACTCACTGCGCCGGTCCCGGATGACCGCCGAGTTCCAGTCCGGCGACAAGCGAATCTTCTACGGCCTCCTCCCTCAGTCGATCAGCCACGAAGGCTACTCGGCGAAGCCGATGCACTCGTACTGGGACGACACCTTTGCGCTGCGTGGCTTCAAGGACGCAGCGTGGATGGCGGAAACACTCAACAAGCCTGAAGCCAAACAGTATCGCGCGCTGGAAGCGGATTTCCGAAAGGACTTCTACGCATCGATGGAGCTCGTGATGAAGACGAGAAACATCGACCACCTCCCCGCATCCGCCGAGCTGGCCGACTTCGACGCGACATCGACGACGACGATGGTATCCCCCGGCGGAGAGATGCATCTCCTGCCGCAGGTCGCGCTAAACCGCACATTCGACAAATACTTCACCCAGGAGTTCGTCCCGAGAGCAAACGGAACGAAGAAAGTAGATGGCTACACCCCCTACGAGCTGCGCGCAGTAGGAACCTTTGTCCAGCTGGGCCAGAAAGACCGCGCCCACTACGCGCTCGACTGGTTCTTCCGCGACCAGCGCCCGCCTGAATGGCGCATGTGGTCCGAAGGCGTGAACATGGACCCGAAGAAGCCAACCTTCATCGGCGACATGCCGCACACCTGGGTAGGCAGCGACTACATCAGGTCATTCCTGGACATGTTCGCCTACGAGCGCGAAAGCGACTCAACGCTTGTTCTTGCCGCCGGCGTGAAGGAAGAATGGTTGAATGCGCCCGGCGTGAGAGTCACCAGTCTCTCGACTCACTACGGTCCCCTCACCTATACGATCAGCGCACAGGGATCAGCAGTAACGTTCAGCCTGCGCCCAGGAACTCGCGTACCCCCAGGCGGAATCGTAATTAAGTCCCCGCGCACAATCCCGGTCATGTCAGCGCGCGTAAATGGATCAGCGACCCCGATAACAAACTCCGAAGTGCATATCCGTGCCCTACCGGCGACGGTAACTCTCGAGTACGGCAATTGACCGCAGTGAAAGATCTATGCAGGGAGACGAGGGCGTTCCCACAGGCCGCCTCCCAAAGCGAGCGCGAGGAGGAGACCAGCTCCGGAGCGCGGAGCGCGCAGGAGCGCTTTGGGCTCCGACCAAGCGAGCGTGGCGGCCGAAGGGAATGCCCTCGTCGACCGCGAACAAAGATGCAAACCAAGCGCACAAACCAACTACTCCGAGAGAACCGTCCCCTGCGAGCGTATGACTTCGGAGTAATACCGCCCGCTGGACTTAACAGTGCGCTGCTGAGTGGCATAGTCGACATGAACGATGCCGAACCGCTTGGAGTAGCCGAGCGCCCACTCGTAGTTATCCATGAACGACCAGGCGAAGTAGCCGCGGAGATCAACGCCCTGCGACATCGCGTCGTACGCGGCACGCAGGTGCTGGCGGTAGTACTCGACGCGAAGCGGGTCTTCGACACGCCCCTCGATCGGGGTCGGCGGATCGTAGAACGCGGCGCCGTTCTCGGTGATGTAAAGCGGAACATCGCCGTACCGCTCCTTCACCCAGAGCAGAATCCGCGTGAGGGCGGCGGGATAAACCTCCCACTCGGTCTGGGTGATCGTATGCTGCGGCTGCGCGACACCGCGCGCGCACACCGGCTTCCGCTCGGGATCGTGCTTGGCGACGTTCCGCGTGTAGTAGTTGATGCCGAGGAAATCGACCGGTTGTTTTATGAGCGCCATGTCGGCCTCGTTCCACTCCGGCCACGCCTCGCCGAAGATCTCACGCATCTCATCCGGATACGTGCCAAAGAAAACCGGATCGAGATACTGCCGGTTCATGTACGCGTCGGCGCGGCGCGTTGCCTCGATGTCCTCCGCGGAATCGGACGCCGGATACTTGGGCTCGAGATTGACGGCGATGCCGATCTTTCCCTTCGCCGCGGCGGCAGACGCGCGGAATCTCTCGACGGAAGCGCCGTGCGACCGCATCAGGTTGTGCGTTGCGATCGGCGCCTCGAACAGATTCGAGTGGCCGGGCGCGAGCGCGCCGAAGAGATAGCCGCCATCGGTGACCACCCACGGCTCGTTGAGCGTCGCCCACATGTTGACGCGGTCGCCGAGCGCGTCGAACATCGTCGTGGAGTAATCGGCGAACCAGTCGGAGATGTCGCGGTTGAGCCAGCCGCCGCGGTTGTCGAGAGCTTCGGGGAGATCCCAGTGGTAAAGCGTTACGTTGGGACGGATGCCCTTGGCGAGCAGCGCATCGACGAGCCGCGAATAGAAGTCGACACCCTTGCTGTTGACGCGCCCAAAGCCTTCCGGAAAGATGCGGCTCCACGAGATGCTGAACCGGTACGCGTTCATCCCCAGCTCGGCCATCAGCGCGACGTCGGATTCGTAGCGCTGGTAGTGGTCGCAGGCGATGTCGCCCGTCTGGTCGAGGAGCGTGTTTCCGGGCGTGTGGGAGAAGCGCTGCCAGATGCTCGGGCCCGCGCCGTCGGCAAGCGGAGATCCTTCTATTTGGTAGGCGGAGGTCGCACTGCCCCAGAGAAAATCGTCCGGAAACCGGTAGGAATCACTCATCAGGAAGTCGGGGGAAGATGGCGCGCGTAACGCTGGAGGGGGTCCGCAAAATTTACCACGAAGGGGGTGAGCACGTCGCGGTTCAGGGCGTGGATCTCGACGTTGCGGACGGTGAATTCGTGGTGCTCGTCGGGCCGTCGGGCTGCGGGAAGAGCACGACGCTGCGCATGATTGCCGGGCTCGAGTCAATCAGCGACGGAACGTTGAAGATTGGAGACCGGGTGGTGAACGACATGCCGCCCAAGGATCGCGACATCGCGATGGTTTTCCAGAACTACGCGCTCTACCCGCACATGAGCGTGCGCGAGAACCTTGGCTTCGCGCTCGGCCTCCGGAAGATGCCGAAGGCCGAGATCGACGAACGGGTGCGCGCGGCATCGGCGACACTCGGGCTCGAGGATTTCCTGGAGAGAAAGCCGCGCCAGCTCTCCGGCGGCCAGCGGCAGCGCGTCGCACTGGGACGTGCGATCGTGCGCCAGCCGCAGGTCTTTTTGTTCGACGAGCCGTTGTCCAACCTCGATGCTCAGATGCGAGTGTCGATGCGCCGCGAGATCGCGCGCCTGCACCAGGAGCTCAAGGTGACGATGATCTACGTCACCCACGACCAGGTGGAGGCGATGACGCTCGGCGACCGCATCGTGGTGATGAACAAGGGCCACGTGATGCAGATCGACACGCCACTCAATCTCTACGAGCGGCCGAAGAACAGGTTCGTGGCCGGTTTCATCGGCAATCCGGCGATGAACTTCGCCAACGGCGCGGTCGAGAGCTCAGTGAAGCCGAGATTTGTGGCGGAGGGTGGGGAATGGGAGATCGACCTTCCGCCCGCCGTGGCGGCGAGAGTCGGGCCGGCGCGGGGGAGAGGGGTCACGATGGGGATCCGGCCGGAGGATGTGTCCGTCGTCGCCGGCCCCGGTGCGGGGGCCGCTACAGCTTCGGCTCGGCTCGATCTCGTGGAGTCACTGGGGAACGAGACGTTTATTTACGCGAGTGCGGGGAAGCATGATGTCACTGCGCGCGTTTCGCCGATCGAGTTGCCGCCGCTGGGGTCGAAGATTACGC
>JACCRL010000427.1 GCA_013813605.1 Gemmatimonadaceae bacterium | reverse complement strand
CCAATATAGCACGCGCTGGTGTGGAAAACAGAAAGCGCGGCGGGGCGCGTACGCCTCTTGCACCTCTGGCGTGACAGGAGTCATTCACCCGCGCGAGCCCTATGAAATCGTCTGGCCAATCGGTCGCTGTCGCCGTCGCATTGCTCAGCTCGCTCCCGCTGTCGGGAGCGATCGAAGCACAGGCAGTTGCAGTAGCGAGCTCCGCGCCCATTTCCGCGGTTGGCTACACGGTCACATTCACGCCTGCAACAGCGCGAGCCCGCCAGATCCGCGTATCGATGGCGTTCACGGTTGGCGGGAGCGCGCCGGTGCTGCTGTCACTGCCAGCGTGGACACCCGGGTCATACGAGATATCCAACTTCGCGCGCAACGTGCTCGCTTTTGGTGCCGAGCAGGGTGGCATGGTGCTGCGCTGGGAAAAATCGGATCAGGACACATGGCGCGTTCACCCCAACGGCGTTGGCCAGGTGACCGTCGGCTTCGCCTATGTTGCCGATTCGCTTGATAATGCCGACTCGTGGACGAAGCCTGATTTCGCATTTTTCAACGGCACCAATCTCTTCCTCTATCCGGAAGGGCGCACCCTCACGTTCGAGTCATCGGTAACGGTCGTCACTGATGCCGCCTGGCAGATTGCGACGGGAATGACGGCGACGGGCCAGCGCAGCTTCAGCGCATCGAACTATCATGACCTCGTCGACATGCCTTTTTTCGTGGGCCGTTTCGACCTCGACAGCGCCGAGGTCTCGGCAAGCTGGATCCGGTTTGCGACATATCCGTCGGGGAGCGTGACCGGCGACGTCCGGTCCGGCGTCTGGAGCTCGCTGAAAAAATTCATCCCCGCGCAGGTGCGCGTGTTCGGGGAAGTGCCGTGGCGAACATACACCGTGCTGCAGATAGTCGACCCCGAGTACGGCGGCGGCTCCGGCCTCGAGCACCAGAACTCGCACGTGGACATCGTTTCGTCCTCCCTCGCCGCGGCGGGGACGAGCCTCACATCACTTTACGCGCACGAAGTCTTTCACGCATGGAACGTAAAGCGCCTGCGGCCGGCGGAGATGTACCCGTATCGCTACGACCAGCCGCAACCGACGACTCTCCTGTGGATGAGTGAGGGCATCACCGACTACTATGCCGACCTGTCGATGGTGAGAAGCGGCCTTCTCGACGCGGCAGGTTTCTACAACACCACGCACGCGAAGATTGGAGAGATCGCGGACCTGCCGCCGATCGCACTCGAGGACGCTTCGCTCTCCACCTGGGTCCACCCCCGCGACGGCACCGGCTACGTCTATTACCCGAAGGGCTCGCTCGCCGGGCTGCTGATCGATATCCTCATCCGCGACGCGTCCGATAACCGGAAGTCGCTCGACGATGTCATGCGTGACCTTTACGTGTCCGCATACAAGAACGACCGCGGGTTTACCGTTGAAGAGTTCTGGAGCTCGGTGTCACGCGCGGCGGGCGGGAAGTCGTTCGCCGATTTTGGCGCGCGTTACATCGACGGCCGCGAGCCGTTCCCGTGGGATGCGGTTCTCCCGCTCGCCGGCATGCGCCTCACCCGCGATACGATCCGCGAGCCTCGCGTAGGCATCTCCACCGTCGAGGACAGCACCGGAATCAGGGTTTTCGAGGTTCTTCCCGGAAGTGCGTCTGAGGAAGCGGGACTCGAAACCGGCGACTATCTGATCGCCGTCGGTGAGCTCGCTACGAACGACGTTCAGTACACGCAGAAGTTCCGCGCCCGTTACGCCGCGTCGCCGGAGGGTTCGTCGGTGCCCCTCAAGATACGCAGAGCCGGCCGCGAGCAGGTGCTCACCGGCCGGCTCAGGTTCAGCACGCGCGTTGAAACGAAACTTGGCGAGATGCCGCGCGCTTCGCCTAAAGCCCGCCGGGTTCGCGAGGGGTTGTTGCGCGGTACCACTCGACCGTAGCGGCGTCCCGTGCCGCGGGCCCGTTCGACTTGTCTCTCATCAGTGCTTCGATCTCGGAGATCTCGCGCGGCGCCCGCGATACCCACTCGACATCGTTCGCCGTAACGATGTAATCGTCTTCGATGCGCACGCCGATGTTGGCGTAGCGAGTGACGGCGGCGCGGATCTTGTCTTTCAGCGCGCGATTCCGCGGCGTGTCTGAAATGATGTCCAGCGTGTTGCCGCGAACGTAGATGCCGGGCTCGATGGTGAACGCATGGCCAGGCGTGAGTCTGTCCGCTGCACTGTCGTACCAGGGATCGTGAACCTCGAGACCGATGCCGTGCCCCAGTCCGTGCATGTTGAAGAGGCGGTACTGAGGGCAGGTAGTTCCCGACTCGCCACACTCGTAGGTCGCGTCCGGGGACTCGATCAGTCCCAGTCTGGTGAGGGAGGACTTGAGCGACGCAAGCGATGCGTCGATCATGTTCTGGCCCGGCGCGCCGAACGTGGCGGCCCGCTCGGCGGCCGACTGCGCATCGCGCACGGCCTGATAGATCTCACGTTGCGCCGGACTGAACACCCCGTTGACCGGCACCGTGCGCGTGACATCCGCGGCGTAGCCACGGTAGGACGCGCCGATGTCCATCAGGACGACCTCGCCGTCGTTCATGAACCGGTCATCAGCGTTGTAGTGGAGCGTGGTGGAATTCGGGCCCGACCCGACGATCGTTGCGAAGGACGGCCGGTCGGAGCCGTTGCGCCTGAAGGTGTACTCGATGAGCGACTGGATCTCGAACTCATTCATGCCGGGCCGGATGGCGCGCATCGCCTCGCGCTGGGCCAGCACCGTGACAGCAATGGATTTCCGCAGCAAGGCCAGCTCCGCCGCATTCTTGACGCGACGCTGCACATCGACGTTGCTGTTCACGGATTTCGCAACGATTGCCGGAAACCTGCCCTTGAGCGCACGCATGAAGAGATCGTCACGGGACGCGAGCTGCGCCGGAGGGGAGTAGTCGCCGACGACATGAAGCGCGGGGTTTGAGGCGAGGAGAGTGTCGAGCGTGGCGGGGAGCGATCGCATCTCGCGCGTGCTCATTCCGGTCAGACGCCTGACGCCGTCCACGCCCCTCCGCGTCCCTGTCCACACTTCCTTCGCGGGGTCACGCGGCAGCACGAACATCATCTCGCTGACCTGGCCGCCGCGCTTGACCATCACCAGCGCCGCATCGGGCTCAATGAATCCCGTCAGATACGCAAAGCGCGGCCGCTGGTAGAAGGACATGTAATCCTCCTCGGGTTCGCCGGCGCCAAAGGCCAGGATGACGCCGTCTCCAACGGATGCGGCAAGCGTGGCTCGGCGGGCCTGGTAATCGCTTTGCGAAAGCTGAGCGCGCAGCGGGAGGGCAGTTCCAAGAACGAGCATGCCGCACAAAATGCGGCCAAGTGATCTTCGATTCATCGGTGAAGCCTATTTAAGGATCGCTTTGGCGATCGTTTGCAGTTGCATGTTCGAGGTGCCTTCGTAGATCGTGCCGATCTTCGCGTCGCGGTAGAACTTTTCGACCGGATAATCCTTTGTGTACCCGTATCCGCCGAACAGCTCCACGCAGA
>JACCRL010000398.1 GCA_013813605.1 Gemmatimonadaceae bacterium | reverse complement strand
TCCATGAAGTCGGGTCGGTAGATGCGATCCTCGACATCGTCGGATCCATCTGGGGATTGGAAATGATCGGTGTCGAACAGCTGTACAACACCCGCATTTCGCTGGGAGATGGCACCGTCAGGACGGCGCACGGGCGGCTTCCGGTTCCCGCCCCGGCGACGGCACGGCTGCTGGAAGGCTTTTCGGTTCGTCACGGACCGGAAGGCTCCGGCGAGCTGGCGACGCCTACCGGTGCGGCACTGCTCAAGGTTCTTTCCGGTGGGCCCGCTCCTTTGGAATACAAGCCCGAGCGGAGCGGATACGGTGCCGGTACCCGCGACATCGACGGTCACCTCAACGCACTTCGCATCATCATCGGCGAGAGTGCCGGGGCGTCGCACGCTCATCATCATGAGCGCGAGCACGTGCATCAACATTCGCACGGTGACGATTCGGGACACAGTCACACGCATTCACACGGTGACGGTCATACGCATCCGCACTCCCACCCGCAGGATGGAGTGCAGAAGCGGCAGCAACCTCACGCCGAGAAGCTGTATCTCCTCAGCGCGGACATCGACGACATGTCGCCCGAAGAGCTTGCCGCTGGAGCGGAGGAGCTGCGCCGGGAAGGCGCGCTCGATGTCGTGCTCATTCCGGCGACGATGAAAAAAGGCAGGCTCGGCACGCGCCTCGAAGTGCTGGTGCGCCCCGCCGATTCCGCGGCGATGCAGGGGAAAATGTTCGTCCACTTCACGACCATCGGGGTGCGGCGCAGCGACGTGGTTCGAACGGCGCTGGCGCGGCGCTCGGATGTCGTGAAGGTTGGTGACCGCACGATCCGTGTGAAGATCGCGAGCCTGCCGGATGGGACGACGCGCGCAAAGGCCGAGCACGACGATTTGCGCGATGCGGCGCGCGAGCTCGGGTGTCCAATCTCCGAGATACGCGAAGCGGCGATGAAAGCGCTCGACGAAGCGACGTTGCCGGCGGGGGACTCTCATGCCATCTGAAACGGCTGTGACAGCACGAGAAGCGCTGCACCCCGACGCGGGCACCGTGGAGAAAAGACTCCTCGACGGTATACGTAGTCTGGTTGGTGACAGGACTGCGTACGTCTGCTTCTCCGGCGGTGTGGACTCAACCGTCCTGCTCGCCGCCTGCCTCAGGTCCGGCGCAAAGACTGTCGCGCTACTCGGCGTCAGCCCGTCGCTTCCGGAAGCGGAGCGGCTGCACAGCCACGCGCTTGCCGCCGAGCTCGGTGCGGCAGTGGAGGAGATCGAGACGCACGAGATGGACAATCCATCGTATCGCGCCAACAGCGGCGACCGGTGCTACCACTGCAAGGCGACGCTGTTCGAGACCGTCCAGGATTTCGCGCGGCAGCGGAAAGAGATGGGCGTCGTGCTCGTCGGCACGCACACCGGCGACCTTGGCGAGCACCGCCCCGGCCTGCGTGCTGCCGCCGAAAGAAATGTCGCCGCACCTCTCGTCGATGCGGGAATGGACAAGAACGATGTACGCGCGCTGGCGCGTCAGTGGAAGCTGTCGAACGCGGAGAAAGCGGCGGCGCCCTGTCTCGCGAGCAGGCTGCCGGTGGGCGTCCAGGTTTCGCCGGAACGGCTGGCGCAGATCGAGACGGTCGAGAATTTCCTGCGCGAGAACGGTGTCTGGCCCGCCCGCGCCCGCTGGCACGAAGCAGTCGTCCGTCTCGAAATCGCGCCCGACCTGTTTCCAACCGCGCTGGCGGAGCCCTTTCGCACGCAGCTCCATGCTGTTTGCCGGAAGGCGGGCTTTACGTTTGTCGCGCTGGACATCGCCGGTCTCCAGAGCGGCAGTCTCGCACTTCCGCTGCTTCACGCATGACCGACGTTCGCTGGGACGGCGAGCGGGAAGGACGTACGGGAATACCGGAGGTCGTTTTTGGTCCGGGTAAAACCATCGCTCATCTGCGCGCGATTTTTTCGGAGGGAACGGGACTCAGGATGGCATCGCGGCTGTCCGACGATCAGATGAACGCGCTCAGTGATCTCGCGGTCATCGATCCCGAGGCACGGATGGCGGTGCGCGGCGCGAGACCGGTGTCGGGTGCGGCACGCGTTGCCGTGCTCACGGCCGGCACTGCCGACATTCCCGTCGCACGCGAGGCGATCACGACCTTGAACGCGATGGGGATTCCAACGATCAATTGCTTCGACGTCGGGATTGCCGGCATTCACCGCCTGCACGGCGTGATGCCCGAGATTCAGCCGGCGGCGGTGTGTATCGTTGTGGCAGGCATGGATGGCGCGTTGCCGGCGGTCGTAGCCGGCCTTGTTTCGGCTCCCGTAATCGGCGTTCCGACCTCGATCGGGACGGGCGTGGCGCAGGGAGGCATGACTGCGCTCAACACGATGCTCGCGAGCTGCAGCCCCGGCCTCGCGGTTGTGAACATCGACAACGGCTTCGGGGCGGCGTGCATGGCGATCAAGATCATCGCCGTCGCCGCGAAGCCGCAGCCGTGATCATGGCGTCAGACGGTTTCCCAGCCCCACCGCATCGAGCATGAACGCGTAGCGGAACGCTCTTTCGCGTAAGGCATCGTATCGGCCGGAGCTGCCGCCATGCCCGCCCGCCATGTTGGTCTTGAACAGCAGCGGATTGCCATCCGTCTTCATCGCGCGCAGCTTCGCCACCCACTTTGCCGGCTCCCAGTAGGCGACCTGTGAATCGTTGAGCGAGGTTGTGACGAGCATCCAGGGATACGCCTTTCGCTCGACGTTGTCGTAAGGCGAGTAGGTCTTCATGTAGGCGTACTGGTCGGCGAGGTGCGGGTCGCCCCACTGCTGCCACTCCTGCGCTGTAAGCGGGATCGACGCATCCATCATCGTATTGATCACGTCGACGAACGGAACGTCGGCGACGATCGCCCGGAAAAGATCGGGGCGCATGTTGGCGATGGCACCCATCAGCAGCCCGCCAGCGCTGCCGCCATTTGCCACGAGCCTGTCTTTGCTCGTGAAACTGCTGTCAACGAGATGCTGGGCAACATCGATGAAGTCGAAGAAGGTGTTTTTCTTCTTCATCATCTTTCCGTCGTCGTACCACTGCCGCCCCATCTCCTGCCCACCGCGAATGTGGGCAATGGCGTAAGCGAAGCCACGGTCGACCAGGCTGAGGACGCCCGAGCTGAAGCCGGCCTCGGTGGTGGAGCCGTAGGAGCCGTAAGCGTAGAGGAGTAATGGGCGCCTTCCGTCCTGCATCCATCCCCTGCTCACGATCATGGATACGGGCACCCGAGCGCCGTCGCGCGCCCTCACCATGAAGCGCCTGACTTCGTATCTGGTTGCGTCGAATCCCGGCACTTCGATCCGCTTCTTCAGGTCGCGCCGCCTTGTCGTCATGTCGTAGTCGTAAGTCGATGACGGCGTGAGCATCGATGAGTACACGAACCTCAGCGTGCGGCTGTCGAACTCGGCGTTTTGCGTCGGGCTGGTGGAGTACGCCGCCTCGGGAAAAGTGATGTAGTGCGTGCCTTTCGTCTTCAGGTCGACCACGCGAAGACGGCGCAGTCCGCCTGACCGTTCGACGACGACAACGTTGTTCCTGAACGCCTCGACGTTTTCGATAAAGACAGAATCAGTTACGGGGATCCAGTCTGTCCACCGGCCGCTCGCGAGCGCATCGTCGGCGATGCGGGAGATCTTGAAGTTGCGCGCGTTGTCGTTGGTAACCATCAGGAATGCGCCGTCGATGTGATCGAGCTGGTACTCGACATTCGGCCGGCGTGCGGCAACCACCTGCGGGGAAGCGAAAGGATTGGCGGTGGGGATCACCCGCGACTCGGACGATGTGAATCCGTCATCGGAGATGAAGATGAACTTCCCGCTCCTGGAGCGGCTGATGTCCACATTGTTGAGAAGGTCGTCCTCCTGGAACACCTTGACATCGCTTGCCTGCGGCCTGCCTACCGTGTGACGCCAGACCGCGTTCGACCTGCGGGCTGAATCGGCAGTCTGGTAGAAGAGAACCGAATCGTTGGCCCACACTACCGACGGCACGACATCGGAGATGGAATCGCGGAGCATCGTATTGGTGCGAAGGTCCTTTATGTAAAGCGTGTAAAGACGAAGCGCGGTCGTATCGTGCAGGTAGGCGTAACGCGATCCGCCGGGGCTCACCGCCCAGTCACCAACGCTCGAAAACTTCTTTCCGGCCGCCAGGGCATTCTCATCGAGGAGCAGCTGCTCAGCGGCCGAGAGGCTTCCCGGCTTGCGGAAGCGGATCGGGTATGACTTGCCCTTCTCAGTGCGGCTGTAATACCAGTAGCCGTTGTCGCGGTAGGGAACGGATAGATCCGTCTCCTTTATGCGACCCAGCATCTCGTCATAGAGACGCTGCTGGAGCGCCTCCGTGTGCTTCATCCGGGCGGCGGTGTACGC
>JACCRL010000362.1 GCA_013813605.1 Gemmatimonadaceae bacterium | reverse complement strand
CATCAGGCTCATCAGCCCGGTGCTCGGCGCATCCATCCATGTGCCGGTCGGCGAGCGCACGGTCAGTAGCGCCGTGCTCGGCATCGATCCGCTCGTGCAGGGTGACTACGAGATGACCGAAGGTCGGGACGTGACCGACATGGGCTCGATCGTCGTGAACGACTACCTGCTCGCCCAGCTTGGCAAGCGGATCGGCGATACCATCGATGTGGCGACGGGTTATGACCCCCAGACACGGACGTACGCGGGGCGGCGCCCCCTCAAAATCAGCGGGCGCGTCCGCTTCCTCTACGGCGCGTCCGAACAGTCCGCATCGGCAATGCGAAGAGAGACGCTCGAGGCGATGGGCGGCCCGCGCGACCGGGCCTCGCTGTTCATGATCAGCCTCGCCGCGGGTGCGGATGCCGAACGCGTGCGCATCTGGGTTGAGCGCACGTTTCCGAACGTCACCGCCATTTCGATCGCGACCGCAATCGCTTCGGTGGACGAACGGCTCAGCTACTTCCGTCAGCTCGCGTTCATCCTCGGCGCCGTCAGCCTGTTTGTGGGGTTCCTGCTCGTGACGACGCTGGTGACAGTGTCGGTGAATGAGCGCGCGGGTGAGATTGCCGTCCTCCGCGCAATTGGGGTCGCTCGGTCGCACATCGTACAGCAGATCGTGATCGAGGGCGTCGTGCTCAGCGTCGTTGGGGCGCTGCTCGGACTTGGCCTCGGGCTCGTCACGGCGCGATACCTGAACACAATACTGTCGGATTTTCCCGGGCTGCCGGTCGCGATCGATTTCTTTCTCTTCCAGCCGGCTGCCGCGTGGACGGCGTTGGGATTGCTCGTCGCAAGCGGCATCGGCGCGGGAGTCTATCCCGCCTGGCGCGCTGCATCGCTGCCCATTTCGACGACGCTCCGTCGCGAGGCGATCGCGTGACGGATGACGGCCGTATCATCGAGCTTCGCGAAGTGAAGCGTGACTACGCCGTCGGGGCAGAGCGCGTGCATGCGCTGCGCGGCGTGACATTGGACGTTGCGCGACGCGACTATGTCGCCGTGGTCGGACCGTCGGGCTGCGGAAAATCCACCCTGCTCAACCTCGTCGGCGTGATCGACAAGCCTACCTCAGGCACGGTCGCGGTGGCAGGCAGGCGCGTGGATGCAATGCGTGACCGCGAAGCAACCAACTTCAGGCTGCTCAACATCGGTTTCGTATTCCAGCGTTTCTATCTGATGCCGATTCTGTCGGCGTTCGAGAACGTCGCGCTGCCGATGGCGGAGGCGAAGGTGGGCACCGCGGAGAGAAGGGAGAGAGCGGCGAGACTCCTGTCCTACGTTGGATTGAGCGCGCGCGAGAAGCACCGTCCTGCGGAGCTGTCGGGCGGGGAACAGCAGCGCGTCGCGATTGCCCGCGCGCTGGCGAACGAGCCGGCGCTGCTGCTTGCTGACGAGCCAACCGGCGAGCTCGATGCGCGCACGGGCGCCGAGATCATCGCGCTGTTCGAGAAGCTGAACGCCGACGGCACGACGATCGTCGTCGTCACCCACGACGAAGACCTGGCCAGCGCGGCAAGGCGCAAGATCCACATGCGCGATGGACTGGTCGTAGACGCATGATACGTCAGCTCGCATTCCGCAACATCGCCTACCGACCGTGGCGGTCGCTGCTCCTCTTTTTCGGCTACGGGATCGGCGTGTCGGTGATGATCGTCCTGCTGTCCATTGGCGAGGCGATGCTCTCCCAGGCCCGTAGCGAGAAGCTCGTTGGCGGCGGCTCGATAACCGTGCTGCCGGAAGGCCTCGATGTCGAAGTAATGAAGTCGGGCGGGATCGGCGGCCTCTTCTTTTCGATCACGAACGCATCGTTTCTGTATCGGCAGCTGTTTGCCGCGCCGCGGCTTGAGTCGTCGGTCGCAGCTGTTGCCCCCCAGATTGGCGGCCGTCTGCTCTACCTCCGCTCCGCCGACGGTGTCGAGCACGCGGTGAAAGCGTCGGGCGAAATTCCGTCTGCATCAGCGAGAGTGGGCGCCGGGCCCGTCCTGCTCTCCGGCAAATGGGATGACGATGCCAGCGACCGGCGCTGGATCGCGCCCGCACCCGCTGAGCTGCGGCACGACATCGATCACTTTCACCTGCCGCCCGATTCTGTTTCTGACCGCGATACGTGGGCGGAATGGCACTATTTCAACGTGCTGTCCGCCGACAAAAAGCGGTGGGCATTCATCTCATTCATCGTCGGCGGAGATGTGACGGGTACAGAATGGGGTGGCAAGCTCGGCATCACGCTGAGGGAGGAGAACGGGCGCTCGCGCCGCTTCGGCGCGGAGATCGACCGCGCCCGTGTTCGTTTCTCCACCACCGATGCGAATCTCGTCTTCGGGGATTCCCGAGTAACAGTTTTGCCCGACGGGGACTACGACGTGCTCGCCGTAGCCCGGGAAGAGGGCGGATCGGGCACCGCCCGCATCAAGCTGCGCGTGCATCCCGCCGCCAACGCTTACTTCCCCGGCGTTTCAATGGGCTCCAGCGGCTTTGTTTCCGGCTACACTGTTCCCGGCCTGCGCGCCGACGCCACTGGATCGATCTGCGTCGATGACGAGTGCGAGAGCTACGTAGCGGCGCAGTCGTACCACGACCATAACTGGGGAGTCTGGCGCGGCGTCACCTGGGAATGGGGAGCGTCACGCGCCGGCGAGTACAGTCTCCTCTACGGGAGAGTTCATTCGCCAGACTCTGCCGCATCCGTTCCACCGCTCCTCGTGTACCTTGTCGATTCACTTGGTTTCAGGGCGGTGTTCCGGCCGGCGAGGATCGCCTACGAGGACGGTCGCTCTACCGTCGTCGCCGGAAAACGCATCGCCGTCCCCTCGACTGCGAGCTTCATCGATGCTCGCGGTGACGACACGCTGCGCGTCGACCTGACCATCGAGGACGCGATCGCGACCGACACCCGTCCGCGCACCGCGCGGCGCGAAGGGCAGCGCGGCGATCCGCTCGGCACTGCGAGCGCAAAACCATATTTCATTCAGATGAAGGGAGTCGCGCGCATCTCGGGACGCATCGCCGGCAAGGTGCTGTCCGGAACCGGTACGGGCTTTTTCGAAACGTACCGGTGACGCTTCTGACCGCGGATGAGTGAAGCAGGCAGCGTAACCCACCTGGCAAGCTTGACACGCAAGCCGTCTGGCTTCCGATTGTGAGGGATGACGGCCGAGATTCGAATCGGGACGCAGGGCTGGAACTACGATGCCTGGGTCGGGCCGTTCTATCCGCCCGGCACGAGGCCTTCGGATTTCCTGTCGGTCTACGCGCGTGGATTCAATACCGTCGAAGTCGATTCGACATTCTACGCGTCACCGGCATCGACGACCCTGCGCGGGTGGGTGGAGCGCACCCCCAGCGATTTCGTGTTCGCGCTCAAGCTTCCGCAGGAGATCACGCACGAGCAGCGGCTCCGCGACTCGACCGGTGCGACTGAAGCGTTCTTCGAGCGGGTGCGCGAGCTCGGGCCCAAGCTCGGGCCCGTGCTGGTGCAGATGGGGCCCGACTTTCAGCCTGGTGAGCTGCCGGCGCTGGTGGATTTCGTGGGGCGGGTGCCCGCCGATCTGCGCGTCGCGATCGAGTTCCGGCACCGGGGGTGGATTACCGAGGGTGTTCTCGCGCTTCTACGTGAGCGCAATATCGCCGTCGCCCTCGTTGACGGCCGCTGGATTCCGCGCAAGGTCATGCTGTCTGTCGCCGAGCGTCCGACAGCGGACTTTGCCTACATCAGGTGGATGGGACCAAATCGCGACATCGTCGATTACTCGCGCGTGCAGATCGACCGATCGCGCGAATATGACCTTTGGGGTGATGCGATCATGGAGATCTCGAAATCCGTCAAGAACGTCTATGCCTACGCCAACAATCACTACTCGGGGCACAGTCCGGCGAGCGTCCGCGAGTTTCAGGTTCGGCTCGGGCAGAAGCCGGTGGACCCATCGCTGCTGGGCGAGCAGATGTCCCTTTTCTAGTAGTGCTCAGTATTCCGAGACTTTGCCGCGTTCTGCCTATCTGGAGGACCAAAGCAGGGAGCTTCGAGCTTTGACCGCTTTGAGCTATCTAGCTTTCATACTGGCGCTCGGGGCTCGCAATCTGACATCTCACGAATTCTCACCGCAGTCGCAACAATCCCGAATACCGGCTCCCCTGTACTCCGACGGAAGAGCTGATCAGCTCCCGGCGGCAAGGCTTACGGCTCCCTGCTTTTGTCCTCCAGGGTGCCAGCCGAAGCACCCCCTCCCCCGACTCCGGTGACCCCCAGAAAATGGCTCCTCACCGCACTGACGATCCCTTTAGCGGCACTGTTTATCGCGCTAGGCTTCTGGCAACTATCGAGACGCGCCGACCGGATCGAGCAGAACAAATTCCTCTCCTCACGCCGCTTCGCCCAACCAGTTGAACTGACCGCTCTCCCCGCGGACACCGCGCAGGCGCACTTCCGCCGCGTCAAAATCAGCGGCACTTACGAT
>JACCRL010000351.1 GCA_013813605.1 Gemmatimonadaceae bacterium | reverse complement strand
ACCACAATGGCCAAATTCGACCGCAACGCCGCGGCGTCGTCCTCGCGTGATGCGTCCCGCCGCCCCTGGCTCTACTGGGGACTCGCGATGGGGACCCTGATCCTCGGCTTTGCCGATCTCGTCAGGGGTGGGGAGACGCTCGCTCCCATACTGCTGGTGGTGGGATACTGCGTGCTGGTGCCGCTGGCCATCCTTCGTTAGTCGCACAGGCTCGGTTTCTGCACCGGGCGAGTAGCTCAGTTGGTTAGAGCGCCTGCCTTACACGCAGGATGTCGGGGGTTCGAGTCCCTCCTCGCTCATTTAACAGGCTTCTGCTGGACCCGCTCGGATGGGCCGGGGTACGAATGTTTAACGCTATGGAGGTTACACCCTTGAAGGTAAGTCCACGTAAATCCGGTCTTCTGTTCGCGGCTGTCGCGGCCCTCGCCGCCGCCGCATCCCCCTCCGCTGCCCAGCGCGGCGAGAGGAGCCCCGACCGCATCATGGTCGCGACGTTCCAGAGTGCCGACAAGGAGCTCGGCGTTCAGGCCGCGGAGGCCATCCGCAGCAGGTTGTCGCGGGAGGTCAATGCCAAGGACCTGATCGTCGTTCCCAAAGCCGACATCAACAACAGCCTTCAGTCGTCCGGTTATTCCACGACTGAAGCGCTTGCGATCGGCGATGCAAAGGCGCTTGCCAGCCTCGTGCGCGCGCAGCAGTTCGTCGATGGCTCGGTCACCCGCACTCCGGCCGGGGTGAAAATCGATGCCAGGCTCGTGCTGACGCGCGACCAGAGCCGCGGACAGCTTCTGACTAGCGCGGAAGCCGCGAAGCTCGACGATGCCGCCGCGCAGGTTGCAAGGCAGATCAAGGACGCGCGCCGCCAGCTGGCCGCCGAGGAGAAATGCCATAATGATTTCCTCGCCGGGAAGTACCAGGAAGCAGCGAACGCCGCGCGGGCGGGGATTGCAGCTTCACCGAACGGGAACATCGTGGCCGTCTGCCTCGGTGAGGCGTACACCGGCCTCAAGATGGAAGACTCGGTCGTCGCCGTCGCGGAGCGGATCCGCACCCGTGATCCGCGCAACATCATGGCGCTGCGTTGGCTGGGCGAAATTTACGGAACCCGAAAAGACCCCCGCGAAATCGAAATACTGATGTCGCTGCTTGCCGCCGATCCGACGAACACGCGCTTGCAGCAGGCGGTCGTGAACCAGCTCGCCGCCAGCGGGCAGGCAGCAAGGGCGGTACCGATTATTCGTGACGCGCTGCAGAACAATCCTGGCGATCCGCAGCTGATGCGGACCGCGTGGCTCGTGCTCCTTGCCGCCAAGGATTACGAGTCGGCAATCGCTGTCGGCAACGAGCTGATTCGCGTTGATACCGCTGCCGCCGACACGTCCTACTATGTACGGCTCGCCGGAGCATATTCGGCGCTCAACCAGCCGCAGCGTACAGCTGAAGCGCTTTCCCGCGCCGTGGCACGCTTTCCTAACAATGCCAGCCTGTGGGTCGCGAACAGCGATGCCCTCTTCAAGGCGGGCCAGATCCAGCCGGCGATCGATGCCGCGAAACGCGCAATTTCGATTAACGCCGCCGTGCCGAACGGTTATCTGGCCCTGATTCAGGCGACCGGGGCGTTGAACCAGCCGGAGCAGGTTTTCCTGACCCTTCAGGACGCGGCCGCAAAGGGGGCCGACAAGGCCATCCTTTCACAGGTCGCATTGCAGCAGGGCAATAAGGCTTACCAGGCCGGGCAGGCGTCGAAGAGCCGCGTTGATTTCCAGCGCGCGATTCGCTTCCTCCAGCTTTCAGATCAGCTGAGTCCGAGCGCCGACGCCAAGTTCCTGCTTGGAGCGAGTGCTTTCCTCGTCGGCCAGAGCGCGACCAGCGATGCAAACGACACCAAGAGCTGTGAGCTGGCACGCCTTGCCCGTGACAGCTTCACGCTGGCGCAGGCCAACCTGCCTGCCGGCGGGCAGAAGTTCCCGACCGAAGCGGCGCAGCTTCTCGGTGCGATTCCGCAGTTCACGCCCGCTGTGGACAATGAGATAAAGCGCTTCTGTAGGTGATCGGTGTCACCCCCGGCGCATGGGGTTCGCCCTACCATGCGCCGGTACTGGTGGAGGAAGTGACGGCGCTTTTTTCCGGCGCGGATGAGATTCTCGATTGCACGCTGGGGGGCGGCGGACACGCCGCCGCACTGCTTGCGATTGGAGCCCGGGTGACAGGAATTGACCGCGACGAGGCGGCAATCGACTCGGCAAGAGAGCGGCTCGCGCCCGATCAGGCGGCGGGCCGCTTTCTCGCGTTAAGGGGCAATTTCGCCGACCTCGGGGGCATCGCCGCGCTCGCTGACCGGCGTTTCGATGCGATTCTCGCCGACCTCGGCGTCTCTTCGCACCAGATCGACAGCGATGAGCGCGGTTTCTCCTTTCGCGAAGGAGCGGTGCTCGACATGCGCATGGATCGGCGCGGGACGACAACCGCCGCCGACCTCCTCAACACGTTGGAGGAAGGGGACCTCGCCCGTATCTTTCGCGACTATGGAGACGAGCCGCGCGCCAACCGACTCGCGCGCGAGGTCGTGCGTCGCCGCGGCAACCGCCCAATGAGGGTGAGCGACGATCTGGTTGGCGCCATCAGGGGCGCGTTCGGGGCACGCATGGGCCCCGGAGATTTCGCGCGGCTTTTCCAGGCGATCCGCATCGCCGTCAACGACGAGCTTGGCTCGCTGGAGAGCGCGCTGCCGGCATTGCGCGATCACCTGCGCGCGGGCGGCATCCTTGCCATTATCGCGTACCACTCCGGCGAAGACAGGCTCGTGAAGCACACGATGCGGGAGTGGAGCCAGGCGTGCATCTGTCCGCCGAAGCA
>JACCRL010000347.1 GCA_013813605.1 Gemmatimonadaceae bacterium | reverse complement strand
GTCGTACACTCCGCAAGCAAGACCCGCGAGGATCGCGGCCGCATCGGCGCCGAGATTTCGCTTGAGTCGGACGAACGCGCCGTCTGGATCCCCATCGCGCTCGGCATCAGTCTGCACCTGCAGGTCGCGTGGAGTCCACAAATCCTTTTGCCACACGACATAGAGGAGCAACGGGCATGTCACGGCGAGAAGCCACGGGAACACGGCCTGCGGGATGAGAAGCGCGGCCCTGCTGCCGGCGAGCGATCCAACGGCGGCCGCGAGAGCGAAGACGGCGCTCTTGCGCCAGGGTGTATGACCGCGCGCGGTAAAAACGGCGAGCGCAGCCAGCGACATCGCCAGCGCGGCGAGCTTGTTGGTCCCGATCGCTGTCGGACCTGCCCCGACTATGAGCGAGATGGCGGGAAGAAGTATCAGCCCGCCGCCCCCGGCGATGGAATCGACGAAGCCGGCGATCAAAGCCGCCACGAAGAGCAGCGCCTCGGGCGAAGTCAGCAGGGTATCGGTCGGTGTCATCGGGTCACCATCGTATTTTTCAGTGTAGCTTCCCGAAAGTTACCGTCCCGCGTAACCCTCAGCTAAGCACATGCACGTCACTCATCTCGAATGCTCGCTCTGCCGCCGCGAACACGAGGCAGGGAAACCATGGAACGTCTGCATCGATTGCGGGAAGCCGCTATTCGTGCGCTACGACCTTCTCCGCGTGGCAAAGTTCATGACGAAACAGGGCCTCTCGTCGCGCGTGCCAAGCCTGTGGCGGTACCGCGAGCTGCTGCCGGTGCGCCGCGAGGACAACATCGTCTCGCTGGGCGAAGGCTGGACGCCGCTCATTCATGCGCGGCGGCTCGGGGCCGCCCTCGGCCTGACCGAGCTGCACATCAAGGATGAATCGATCAACCCGACACAGAGCTTCAAGGCGCGGGGGATGTCGACAGCGGTGTCGATGGCGAAAGAGCTCGGCTTCACGAAGCTCGCTGCGCCTTCGGCTGGAAACGCGGGCGGTGCGCTGGCCGCGTATTGCGCGAGGGGCGGCATGGAAGCGCACATCTTCATGCCGCGCGACACGCCGCGCGCCAATGTCATCGAGTGCGAGGTCGCGGGCGCACACGTGACGCTCGTTGACGGACTGATCACCGACTGCGGCGCAGAAGTCGCGCGGCGAAAAGAAGCGGAGGGATGGTTCGACGTCTCGACGCTCAAGGAGCCGTACCGCGTCGAGGGGAAGAAGACGCTCGGCTACGAGCTCGCCGAGCAGCTCGGCTGGACGCTCCCGGACGTGATCGTCTATCCGACCGGCGGCGGAACGGGGCTGGTCGGCATGTGGAAGGCGTTCGAGGAAATGGAGAAGATGGGCTGGATCGGAGACAAGCGGCCGCGCATGATCACGGTGCAGGCGGCGGGCTGCGCGCCAATCGTGCGTGCGCACGATGCAGGCGAGCGATTCGCGGAGGAGTTCAAGCCGGCGGCGACGGTGGCATCGGGTCTTCGCGTCCCGAAAGCGATCGGCGATTTTCTCATCATTGATGCGTTGCGTGAATCCGGCGGCACCGCCATCGCCGTTTCGGATGAAGATCTGCTTGCCGGGGCGCGGGAGCTGGCGCGAACCGAAGGAATCTTTGCCGCTCCCGAAGGCGGCGCCTGCGTGCCGGCACTGCGGCGTCTGCTCGAGGCCGGGCTGGTGAAGCCGGACGAGCGAGTCGTCCTTTTCAACACGGGGTCCGGAATCAAGTATCTGGACGAGTTCGATTCCGGCGCCAGGCAATAAAAAGAGAGGCGGCTCAGTATCGAGCCGCCTCTCCCCTCGCTGGCTGCCGGATTACGGCGCGCCGACGATAAACGGATTGACGATGAAGGTCACCTGCTGCTTCGTCAGGGGCTCGTCGAACGCCTCTGTAACGGCGTTGGATCCGCCGTTCCCGTTGCCGAGCGGGACCAGGTTCAGGCCGGCCTGGGTGAAGGTGTCCTCTTCCTGATAGACGGCCTGGGTGAACAGGGGCAGGTCATCCCTGCTGTTCTGCGTTATCCAGCCCTTCTTGCCGCGCAGTCTGCGGACCTCAGATGCGTGACGCGCCTCGACCGAGTGGATGGTCAGAGCGGCGGTCAAAATCGGCTTGTCGTTGATCAGTCTGCCCGCCTGACCCTTGTAAGCGCGAACGCCCGTGTCCTCGAAGGCCTGCGAGAGAGCCAGGAACGTCGCGTACTGCGTGGCGCCAAAGTTGAATCCCGGAAGCAGGCCCTTGCCGGTGTAATCGAACGTGGGCTTGGGTGCCGGCGCTGCGCCCTTTCCGGTAATCAGTCCCTGGAGGGTCGACACGTGCACGTTCTCGTGCGCCATAATGGTTGTGAAGATCGCGCGGTCCTCGGCGGGGATGAGACCCGCTGCAGCGACGCCACGATTATAGAACTCCGCCTCGAGGAACTCGAGCAGGAGCGCAAACTGGAGCACGTCGACGACATCGGGCGGTGCCTGGCCGTATGCCTCCTTCGACAGAACCCCCAAAGCGATCGGAACGGAGCCAAGGGCAAGCGCTGCCATCACCTTGGAGCTCGCAGAAGCGCCATTCGCGATCTCAGCGCTGCGGGTTTCGACCGTCTCGATGATCTCGGGATCGATCGAATCATAAAGAGTTTTCAGCTGGGTTGTCATGTTGTTATTTGCTCCTTAACCGTTGTTGTTCGGGCCCTGCACGAACGTCGCGGGGGCATTGGTGAGGGTCAGTCTCTCGACGATAAAGGGTTGGGCCGCATCGCGAACCTTGCTCGGACGGA
>JACCRL010000317.1 GCA_013813605.1 Gemmatimonadaceae bacterium | reverse complement strand
GGGCTACACCACGCTCGAGAGGTTGTGGACAAGACCCACCTGCGAGGTGAACGGCTTGCTCAGCGGTTGGACGGGGGAGGGCGCGAAGACGGTTCTTCCCGCGAAGGCGATGGCGAAGGTGAGCTGCCGCCTGGTGCCCGATCAGGACCCGGCGGACATCGAGAAGCTGTTGAAGGCGCACGTCGCGAAGGTCGCCCCAAAGGGCGTGAAGGCGACGGTGAAGCACCTGCACGGCGGCAAGCCGTGGCGCGCCGAGCTGAGCGGGCCGCTATTCGACGCCGCGCGCGCGGCGCTCAAGTCGGCCTTCGGAAAGGAGCCGGGGATAGTCGGCGAGGGCGGCTCGATCCCGGTGGTCGGGGACTTTGCGCGCATACTGGGCGCACCGGTCCTGCTTGTTGGATTTGGGCTGCCGGGTGAGAACGCGCACGCGCCCAACGAGTGGATGAGCGAGGAGAGCTTTCGGCGCGGGATGGTCGCGATGGCCGCGTTGTGGGATGAGTACGCGGCGCTGGGCTCAAAGTGAATAGCGGTACTTCTCAAAGCGGACAACTGGTTCAGTTGTAGTTAAAACCGCCACTCCCGAATCAGGAAAAGCCCCAGCACACTCGTAGTAGCGATATCCTGATCGCGCGACAGTGTCGGCTCACGCAGGAGGTAGCGCGTCTCCAGCCCGGTCTCGAGCCGGTACCCGCGCAGCCCGCCAAACCGGTGCGTGAGCTGCAGTCCCGGGCGGACCAGCGCGGCGGGGTCGAGCCGCGACTGCACCGCGACGAAAGTGTGCGACTTGATGTACTTCCCGAACTCGAACTGCGTTGCGCGCAGGAAGCTGCCGACGTCGGTCTGCACGTCCGCGGGCGTGATGGTGAATACGTCGGCGCCGAGTGAGCGGGCTGCCTCGCCGGCAAACTGGTCAGCCATGACACCGAGCGCCACGCCGGCAAGCTGGCGGCTGGCGAGCGCCGCTCCCGCGCCGACGACGTTGTCACCGCCGCTACCGTTGGTGAGTCCCGATCCCTCGAGTTGCACGAGCGAGGAAGACGAGCGACCGAACGCGAGGTAGCTGAGCAGGTCGCTCTGCGGAATCGGCGGCTGCGCATCGCTTTCCAGCGAGATGTTGGGCGTGCGCAGCGTGCCACCGATCAGAATGCGGATGTTGATCGCCTCGCGAGCGGGCTGCCGCACCTCGTATTCGCCAGTCACCTGGAGCGTCGGATTCAGCTCCTGCGAATTAATGAACGTCGCCGAGCCTCGCTTGATGTTGAAGCGCCTCGTCAGAAAGCGGTACTCGCCGCGCTCGCTGAGGAGCACGCCGTCGAGCACGATCGACCGCTTCGCGCGGTTGACGTGGATGCCGAGGTCGCCGTCGCTGTACACCTCAACGTTGGCCTCACGCGATCTAACGAAAACATCGCGATCGACGCGCAGGTTCACATCCATGCGCAGGTTGCCGAACAGCGGCGATGAACTCGGAAAGACCTCCCGGTTGGCCATGACCGACGTATCCATGACGCTGAACAGCGCCGGATCTCCCGCACCGATGAGATTTTTGTTATCCGACGGCGGTATGTATACGACGCCCTCGCGGATGCGTATCGCGCCAGTGACGTGCGGATCGCTGAACGGGCCGACCATCGCGAGGTCGGCACTGGCGCGGATCTGGCCGCGATCGCTGTCGAGGACCTGGGCGTTATTCGCCTGGAACTTCAGGTCGAACGAAGGCTTGGCGAGCGAGGCGACCCCGATTCCGCCGTACAGCGCGAGCCGTCCCTTGCTGTTGCCGACGATAGAATCGATGACGATCGTGTCGCGCAGCATGCGGATCGATGCCTCGATTCCACGCAGGGTGATGCCCGCGGGGATGATCTTCGCCGAGCCCTCGCGCAACGCAAACTGCCCATTGAGCTGCGGCTTGTTGAGGGTGCCGGCGAGGCGGAAGGAGCCGCTCGCGCGGCCGCGGATGTTCGTCGCGTACTCGCTCAAGTTCGGGAGCAGGTCGAGCGGCAGGCTATCTGCGTTGATGTTGAGCGCAATCTCGCGATTGGTCGGAAAGCGCGAGCCCGTCACACCCTTCAAGGCGAGATTGATCGGAACCGTTCCCTCGGCCAACAGGAACGGCAGCTTGCCCTCGCGCATCGCTTCAGCGCGGCCCGTAAGCGTCTGGTTGGCATACTCGACGTTGCCGTGCACCTCGGGCACCAGGGTCCCGTTGTAGGTGAGGCTCGTTGCGCCGAACACTCCCTTGAAGCGCGGATCCTCGAGTGTGCCGGTGGCGTGCACATTGAAGGAGACCAGTCCTTTCGCATCGATGCCGCTTTGCGTCAGCGCAATGACATCCGCCACGTTGAGGTTCTCGACGGCGAGGTCGAGGTTGGCGTTGCCCTGCTTCGGCAGCAGGCCGTCGATGAAAATTCGCCCGTTCGACGAATTGCGCAGCTCGAGATTGTCGACGTCGACGCCCGCTTCTCCCCAGTGCAGGGCGGCGACGCGCGTGCTCGCCCAGACAGTGGTATCGAACCGGAGCTTGAGGTCGTTCAGCCGGAGCTCGCTGCGCACCTTGTTGAGCGTGAACTGAGCGTTCGCGGCGTAGTTGCGGTCGTTGTCCTGGTGCACGACGATCTCCGCCGTACCGGCCGGCTTCTGGTAGCCCACCTTCACGCCGACGCTATCGAGATCGAAGCCGAGTGCCCGCACCGAGCGTCCGGTCGCGCTCATCCTGACGCGCGACTGCGGCGTGCGCGCGTTGATCCAGTCGTAGTCCGAGGCGAATGCGCCGACAGTGCTGCCCCGGGCAACGATGTTCTCTCCGGAAGCCGTACCGGTCAGGCTGAAGTTCCGGATGTTGCCGGTGGCGACTCCGTCGGCGCGAGCCGAGCCCGATACTTCGCTTATACGCACGACGGACGGAGTGTCAACGACGATCGGCGGCATCCGCTGGCCGGTGACGGCGCGCTCCACTTCGGTCGCCAGCGCGATGCGGAGCGAGTCGGCGCGGGCGCGCGCAACGCGGCGAGCGAGAATGCCCGGCCGGGGCGGCATGTTTCCGGTATCGGGCGACACGAGGCTGGCGATGCGCGACAGCGAATCGATGGCGACGTGGTAGCGCAGCGTGCCACTCCGTCCCGGCGCGAGGCCGAATGATCCCTTTGCTTCGATGATTCCCTCGGGCAGCTCGACGGCAAGAGTGTCGAAGCGCGCGATTCCATTAGCGATCGCGACGCGCACGTTGGCGCGGTCGATCGCGACGGTATCGAAGGAGGACGCGCTGACGCTCGCGACAATCGATGCCTGCATCGTCGCCGGGTCGAAGCCTCGGCCCCGCGCCGTCGCCACGGCCGTCACCGATGTCCGAGGCGCCTTTGCGATGAGCGCATTTGCGTTGAAGAGCCGCGACCGCAGGCTCACGTCGTAGCCCTTCTGCCTGCTGGCGAGGTCGAGCGTGCCCTGCACGTCAAGAAAGCCACCGTCGCTGAACGTGAGGGCGGAGTTCACGGCGAGGTTCCCCAGGGGGCCTTTCAGGCGCACCGGCCCCGTTGCCGTTCCGCGCAGTCCAACACCGGGCATGAACCGCCCGACGGTGGCGAGAGAGAGCGGCCGCATCTGCGCGTCGATGTCGAGCCAGCCGAGTCCGTCCATGCGGAACGTCGCGCGCCCGACGGCCCGCGACCGCGCACCGCGCTCGACATGCGTGACATCGCCGCGCGCCATCATCGTCGTGCTGGTGGATCCGTTGAGGACGGCGGTTCCGGTGAGTGTGCCTCCGAGCGGGAGGTCGCGCGAGAACGCTTCGGCAAGTCGCATCTGCAGGGGCACCATGCGCACGCGCAGGTCGCGCGCATTGAACACGCCCTTGTCGAGTCCGAGAACACCCACCGCGGCGACTCTGCTCCGGCCCGACGCGCGATCATCGATGGTCAGGTCTCCATCGACGAGCAACGAATGCTGGCCGCCGTCGAACTTCGCCCTGCCCGCGAGCAATCCCTGAAAGGGTAGTTTGACATCGGGGAAAAGGCGCTCGAGCAGGCGCGTATCGAGAGTGCTGAAGCGAAGGTTGGCGTTACGGTACGCCAGCGTATCGGTGACCGTAACCTCGATCTGCCCGGCAATGTGCGAGCCCTCGAGCCGCACATCCATGTTCGTCGCCCGATAGATACTCTTGTCGCCCGTCCAGTCCATGCCGAAATCGAGCTTGCCCGATCCGCGTTCCGGAAGACGCGTGACTGCCCAGCGCAGATCGGCGGGCGACACCGGATCGCCGTGCAGCCGGAGATGGAGATCGCCGCCGTTGATGTAGTACCGGCCGTCGCCGGACAGCCTGGTTCCCGGCAGCGCCGCGCGGGCGCCTTTCCACCAGAGCGAATCACCGGTGAATTCGAAGGTGCCGGTAAGGCCGCGCACATCGGCGGCGGGGGGGCGGAACGGCAGCGCGATCATCTTCAGCGCCGCCACCTCGACCAGCCGATTCCTGTAACCGGGATCCTCGAGGCGGACGAGTGGCAGGAGCGCGTTGATGCGGTGAAACGAGGAGATCTTCTGATAGCCGCCCGCGACCTTTCTCAGCTCGAGCCGGCCATCGGGTCCGAGCGAGCGGCGCACGACGTCGTCGCGCTCCGCGCCGGTGAGATTCACGTCCGGCTGCCACGGCGTGCGCACAGTTATGTCACCGTCGAGAATCGTGACGTTGCTGAAGCGAATCCACGTTCCCCAGCCCGTCTTGCGCGTTCCCGCCCTGGTAACGGTGTCACGGGGAAAGATGCGATCGTAATTCCACTTTCCGCCGGGCTGCTTGTCGATGACGATGATCGGCCGCACCAGGCGCACCTCGTGGAGCTCGATGCGCTTGCCACGCAGCGTCCTCAGGTTGTAGCGGGTCCAGATCTCGTCGGCCTTGATCAGCGGAGCGTGCGCGCTGTCGGTAATGATCACGTCGTGCGCGGTGATCCCGTCGAGCAGGTTGCCGCTGATGCGTCCGATGCTGACGAGTCCGTGGCTGTTGTCCTGAATGAGCGCAACGAGCCGCTTCCGAACGTGATCGCGGCCCCAGTCGGTATTGGTGTACAGGTAAGCGACACCCGCGGCGAGCACGGCAACAACGCCGAGCACGACGAGCAGGCGCAGCAGCCTGTTACTACGCATCAGAAGGCTTCGCCAATCGAGAGGTGGAGCACCATGCGGTTGAGAATGCCACCAACTCCGCCCTTGGCCGGCGAGTAGCTGCGACGCTGCTGCAGTGTGACGAGCGTTCTCTGGCCATTGGAAAGGTCTTCGGTGACGACAGGCAGCGACTCGGTGGTGCCTGGATTGATACCGATGTCGGCGCGAATCGGTCCGACCTTCGAGCGGTAACGGACGCCGAATCCGGGTGTAACTGCCGTACGGCGCCGGGGCAGCGAGGAGTTGATTTTCTGGCTGACCATTCCCGCGTCGATGAACGCGGCACCCGTCAGATCGCGCCACACCGGGAACCGCGCCTCGACGCTGCCCTCGAGCACGAAATTTCCGCCGAGCGGGCGAGGCTCGAAGTCGCGGTCTTCGAGCCTCGCTGCATTGGGGTTACAGCTCGTCACCGAAGTGCCCGACACGCAGGCGGCATTCGTGGAATCGACCTGCTGAAGCTTCTTGAGCGGAATCGTCAGGACGCGCGGACCGAGCTGGTTCTCTCCGAACCCGCGCACTGAGTGCGAGCCGCCGGCGTAGAAGCGCTTGCGCGGGTGCAGGATGGTGCCGCCGAGGGCATCGACGCCCACCGCCTGGGCCGTGCTGCCGCGTCCCTGTACCCAGCCGGCGCGAAGATGCCCGGCGATCGCGCCGCGCTTCCTGATCTGCCTGAACACCGCGCCGTCCACTGTCGCCCGATTGTACCGGAAATCGGACACCGTCACAGCCGACGCATGCTCGGCGTTGGCGTTGGCGCGGAAGCCGCGGTTGGGTGAGAACGGATCGTTGGTGCGGTCGATCGACGCCGTCAGCGTGAACGGTGAGAGCTTCTGATTCTGCCGCAACGCGTTCAGCGTCGGACGGTCGCACACGCCGTAGTTGATGCAGAAGTAGACATCGCCCGCGTCTACCTTGCTGATCTCGAACCGGTAGTTGGCACTCACCGGGGCGCGGTCGGCCACCTCACGCGTGAACGTCGCGCTCGTTCCGTATCCCCGGTCCACGTAGATGCCGGGCGCGCTGCGGCGATGCGTAAACAGGCTGAGCGCAAGCTCGTTGCGCGCCGAGCCGAACCAGGGTTGGCGCAGATCGACGCTGGCGGTGTAGGTCGGCGCGAAGTAGCGCGCACGATCGCTGTTCCTGATTTCGGCGACGTTCCTGAAAATGCCGCGGCCGTTAAGGGAGCCGGCGAACAGGTTTCCGACCGCTGCCTGGACGTCGAGCTGGCGGGCGCCGCCGCTGAAATTGTAGTGCGAGAAGCGTCCCTCGACCTGGAAGAAATCCACCGTGTTGAACCCAGCGCTCAGCCGCGCTTCGCGCGGCGGAGATTCCTGCAAGGTCAGCACGACGATTTTCGCCGAGTCGGGCGTCGAGATGTCAATGGGAGGGCGGAGCTCGATGGCGGCGCGGCGAAACAGGTTCGACGAGTAGAGAGCGCGCTGGCTCCGCAGCAGGTCCGAGCGGCGGAAGATATCGCCCTCGCTGAACGTCAGCGACCTGCGGATGGTTCGGTCGCTGACGCCCTTGTTGCCGGTAATGACGATGTCCTCGACCGTCGTCAGATAGCGCGGGTCCATGCGTAACGTCACGACCGCGCTGCGCGCCGCCGGGTCGACAACGATGGAAGTATCGACCTGTGCGTCGGCATATCCCTTTTCCCACAGGCTCTGTGTGAGAAAGACACGCGACGAGTCGAGGCGAATGAGGTTGAGCGGGCCGCCTTTCGCGAGCACGACCCGCTTCTCGATGTCCTTCTGCTTGAGGAGCGCGGTGGGCTGTGTGACGATGAGATTCGAAACCAGCGTCGGCGGGCCTTCGACGATGCGGAACGTCACCGCGACCTTGTCCCTGCTGCGCTTCACGACCGATGTGTCGACCGTTGCTTCGCGGTAGCCCCGCTTCCAGTAGAAGACCTTTATGCGCAGGACATCCCGGTCGAATTCCTCCTGGTCAAAATACTTCTTCGTGTAGAAGTACTTCGCCTTGCTGATCAAGCAGAAGGGCTTGAGGATGAAGCTGTTGCAGTGCGACTGCGTGGTCGCAATGCTCTTCAGCAGCTCGTCCTTCTTCACGACCTTTACGCCCTTGAGGTCGAGTCTGACGACTTGCGGGTTTATCGGCCGGGCCTTCTTTTCCTGCGCCGGTAGGGCGCCGGTAACAAGGAACAGGGAAACGAGGAGCGCGGGAGTGAAGCGCATCGGCGTTCTCAGTGGGCGCTTAAAGTCCTTCCAGCAGC
>JACCRL010000313.1 GCA_013813605.1 Gemmatimonadaceae bacterium | reverse complement strand
GCACTGCGCGACTCGGTATAACGCCTGACTTCGTCGCGCAGGGTCGCCGGGATGGCCGGGACCCCATCAACGACCAGATTCTCCGCGGGCCTGACGACCTCGAGAGGAGCGGCCTGCGCCGCGGCATCCTCCGCATTCAGCAGTATGAGCGCGGCAATGACCGTAAGCAGAGCCGTCCGCGCGGCAGCGGCGTGCTGTCGGACCGGGAAGATCATGCTATTCTCCCTGGGCGAGAGCATATGATTCGAGGCAACCGCATTTGCGGCACCTGAAAGTCGTCACGCTAAGCATCTGCTTCTTGTCCAGCTTGAGTCCGAGCCAGATACTCTTTTGCGGAAAGCCTGGCGCCCATTGCGCGGGGTTGGCCCCGCCGTACGTAAGGTCAACGACGTAACCGGGGTCCATCGTGGATTGGCAACGCGGGCATCGTATGACAGATGGCATCTTGGGAGAGTTAGCTGTAAGAGCGCAGGCCCAGCCGGTGGTAGTTGAAGCCTACTTGACCTCGCTCCACTTGAGAACCTGATCGATGGTGTTGACCGCAACGGAGTGATATGTCGGGCGCGCACGGCGGTAGATGTCGATTGCCATTGCCCGGCCCCAGTCCGTCTTCGACAGGCCGGTATACAGCGGCGTGAGGAACTTTCGCCTTCCCTGCGTCGTGAGAAACCGGTCGAGCGCCGGGAACGCGGGCTCGTACCGGTTACGGATGGCAATCTGCAGCCACTCTTCCAGAATCTCGCTGTTGCCGCGCGCCGTGAGACGGAAGGCGCCATCGAGCTCGGCGAGCCGCCGAGCGGAAATCGTGTCAGGTAGCCCGCGCAGGAAGCGGAGCCACTCGTGCGTTGACCACGCCGAAGTCTGGAGCGCCGACGTTGGTCCGCCGTTTCGCCACGCGCCGATTTGCTGCTCCACCGCTGCGAAGGCAGCGGAGTTTGCCGCTGGAATGTTGGCGGGAATTCCGGGCTGGAATACCCATTGCTCGATGCCGATGCGCTCCGACTCGTCGCCACGCAGCAGTCTCTGCCGCATGTAGGCAATCATTCCCTCCGAGCTTATTGGCTGGAACGCGAACCTGTCGAAATACTCGCGCAGAAATCCATCGAGTCTCGTCCGCCCGACGACCGACTCGACGGTTTGCAGAAACGACGCGCCCTTTTCGTAGGCGATGTCTGTCAGGCCATCGTCCGGATCGCGGCCACGCAGATCGAGGCGCAGGCGTGTATCCGCGCCCGCCTCGCCACCGGCATCAGCGACCGCCTTCAGCATGTCCTGCCTGCCCAGCGCGCGCAGCATATCGGCGTACGGCCTGCCGCGCAGCTCCTCCATTATCCTGGACTCGAGGTAGGTCGTGAAGCCTTCATTGAGCCAGAAGTCGTCCCACGTCGCGTTGGTGACGAGATTCCCCGACCACGAATGCGCGAGCTCGTGCGCGACGAGGCTCACCAGCGAGCGATCGCCGGCGAGAATGGTCGGAGTCGCGAACGTAAGCGTCGGGTTCTCCATTCCCCCGAACGGAAACGAAGGCGGGAGCACGAGGATGTCGTAGCGCCCCCATCTGTACGGCCCATACAGCTTCTCCGCCGCGGCGATCATCTGATCGACCTCGACGAACTCGCTCGCCGCACGATCCACAACCGACGGCTCACCGTACACGCCCGTCCTCGTCCCGATCGGCCGGAACGCGATGTCCCCGACCGCGAGGGCGATGAGGTACGGCGGGATCGCATTCTCCATCCGGTACCGGTAGACACGCCGTCCCTCTGCGTCGGACTCATTCTCGGCACCCGCCTGCTTCGCGCTCATGACCGCGCGCATGCCGGCCGGAACGCGAACCACCGCTTCGTAGGTCTGGCGAATTCCCGGACTGTCCTGAGTCGGTACCCAGGTCCGCGTCAGGATCGCCTGGCCCTGCGTAAACATGAACGGGAGTCGCTTGCCGGCGGTCTGCTCCGGCGAAAGCCACTGAACCGCTGCTGCTTCCGGCGATGTCTGGTACTCGATGACGATCACATCACCGCGCGCGGGCAGTGCGATCGCCAGCGGCGAGCCAAGGAACTGCTGCGCCGCGCCGACGTTGTAGCCGAGCGCGTTGCCCGCCCCGTCGGTAATGCGCCGGATGGTGAGATCGCGCACGTCGAGCACGATGCTGTCGGCGGAAGGCGCGCGCTGAATGGTGAGGCGAGCGGTTCCCTGCAGACGCCGGCTGGCGAAGTCAGGCGCCAGGTCGAGCGCGACGTGGCTGACGCGAGCCTCGGCCGGACGGGCAAAGGAGTGTGAATCGCGCGGGAGCGGCGCGAGGGACACCGCGGCCGGCGGCTGAGATGCGGGCGGCACGCACGCCGCACCCAGAAATGCTGCTGACAGGATGCTGCGCCGGAATGCTGCCTTACGCATGAAATTGTCCCGCGGTTATTGGTGCGCTACGCTAAATGTCTCTGCCAATCGTTCTCAGCCGGCGGCGAATGCGACGAGGAAGGAAAAACGCCGCCGCGGCAAGTACGCGCTCGAGGTTGAGCTGGCCCAGCTCACCCGGCTCTCCCATCCAGTGCTCCTGCAGCACTGTCCGCCCTGCGTTCGCGATCAGCCGCTGCAGCGCCATCACCAGCACGAAGATGTCGTCAACTTCACCAATGAAGGGAATGAAGTCGGGAACGAAATCGAGCGGCAGCAGGATATACGCAATCGCCCCGCCGACGAGAAACTTGTCCGTTGACGAGATCCGCTTGTCGGTGAGAAGGCCGCCCAGCAGCCGCAGGAAGTTCGGCAGCTCCTTCATCGTGGACATCAGCGTTCGCTTGGCGCCCGTTCGGGGGGCGGCGGAAGCCTCAGGAGCCGGCCGAGACTTCGGGGTGGCTGGCCGGCGGCGGGCGCGCGATGTGGACGCTGCGCGTTCAGATTGAGTGCTCACTTACGCTGCTCTCCCGGTGGTTGGGTGGGGATGGGACCTGCCGTTGAAGGTGTCGCCGGCTGAGCGGGCGCGTTGCCCGGGGGGGCCGTCGACGGCCTCGGGGTGGTTACCGCCGAGGCGACTTCGACGATCTCCGTTGCAACTGACTTGCCAGCGTTCGCGACGTCGGTCAGCACCCCAACCGCCTTGTTCATCACGCTCATCGTTCCGCCGATCACGCCCGCCGACATCCGGCCCGCCCGCAGCGTGTCCTCGACCCCCTCTGCGAACCTCTTCAGCGGGTTCGCCGCCGCCGTCGCGCGCGGTGCGTACTTCGACTCCAGAAAGTCGATGTAGTCGAGTATCTGGTAGACCCGCTCCTCTGAGAGCGTGTCGAGCTTGCGAATCAGTCTTTCCCGCAGGATGTCGTTCATATTCCTCTCCCTCCTCTCAACCGCGCCAGCGTGCACGCCGGCCGCGAGTATCAATATGCACCCAGGTCTTCCGTCCGTGACCGCGTGTGTAGATGCCGAGCCCGCCGACGAGGTCGGGATGCTTCAACTCGACGATCTCCACCGCCAAACCTACCATACGGCTGTCGGCGGCGGTGAGTTTTCCGTCGCCGTTGGCATCGATCTGGATGTCTGCCGCATCGCCGTACTGGTGCTGGCTGTCCCGCGCCGCCCGTCGCACGCGGCGGTTATGCTCCGGCGCGCGGAAGCCTGATGTAACGTCGAGCTGCAGGTTTGGCCGGGAGCCCTGTCCATGCCACCGTGTAACCTCGGCGATCACCAGCTCGAGCTTGTCGAGAAGCTTCGGGCTCACCGCGGCGTACCTTGGCCAGACCTTCTGCCCATCCTGATTGAGGAAATCCCTGACGCTCAGGTGCGTCGTGATCGGGAGCGCCAGATCGCGCTCGGTGATCTCGAGAAATCCTTCCGGAGGCGGTACCCTTGTCGGGCGCCGCACCCTCTCCGATAGATAAGTGCCGATGTGATACCCGCGCAGCATGCTGCCCTCCTTCTCATCGAACGGAACGAGCACGGCGAGCGTAAGACCTTCTACGTCCCGTTGCCCGTTGCCCTTGAGCAGCGCGAGCCGGAAAAATCCCGCCGTATCGGGAGCGAGCATGCGCGCGCCTGCCAGCGGCCGCGGCGGTGTCGCCAGCACGGTGTCGCCGTTCCGAACCCACGCGTACTGAAGAGATGTTGGATCGCCCTGCACGTCGAGCGGATAGGAGATTTCCTGCGACGGCATGGCGAAGGTTAGCTTCACGCCACCGCTCTGTCCGAGGGCTACGGCAGAGGGAACTGCGGTTGGAACGACGGTGCGGGCGAGATATCCAAAAGGCCGTTGCGCACGATCGCCGGCGTGCGTGAACTGATATGCACCGACGGCGGCGGCGGCGAATGCGACCGCCGTAAAGATCTTGCCGGTGTGCCGCCGCCGTACCGGGAGTTCGTCAGGTAGCTCGAGCTCCTCGCCATGCGGGGTAGTGTGGCGCCGTTCTTCAGGGCTAATAGATGTAAACCGGGGTTCCCACGGGCACCATCTCGTACAGGCGCTCGATCTCCTCGTTGCGCATGCGCACGCAGCCGTGGCTCACGGATTGGCCGATCGATGACGGATTGTTGGTGCCGTGAATGGCGTACCCATCACCCAGAACAAGCCGGCGGGTGCCAAGTACCTTCAGGTACCGCCGTGCGCTTGTCCCGAAAGGCGGAATCACAATGTTTCCGCCGGCAACGATCTCCCGCCCCTCTTCCCCCCCGCCAAGCGCCACCGTCGTGCCGTTGCTGGATCGCTTCACCACCTCGGCACCCGAAACCGTGATCACTCCGTCTCCCACTGGAATGGAGCTTCCCCTCTGGAGGTGCACCAGCCCAAGGCCGCGCTTTCTCGCCTGCTCGATGAAATGCCAATCCGGGGGAACCCATGCCGGATCCAGCTCCTTTGCCTGGACCTTGAGGCGGCCGCGCGGAGTCTCGAAACGGTAATTCTTGTCTCCAGGGCCTCCCACGAGCTCCTTGCCGCTTCCGGTGGCCACGCCGGCCTCGAACAACACCTGGCTTCCCTTTTTGAACCACACCTTGTGGTCAGCGATGCTGACGACGAGATACGGCTGGTCGGCAGCGGCGCCAACGGACTCGGACTTCAGGTTGTTCAGGCTGTCGCCCGTCATGCCGAGCTTCGCCTTGACCTCGTTCAGGACGCCGAGGTTGTCGTTGTAGACCATGCGATTGACATCGCGCTGGTAGCGCAGCTCCGCGGTCTTCGTCAGCAGCAGCACGCTCAGAACGGCGGCGATTGCGAACCCTGCGACGAGGGTCCAGACCATACGCCCGCCATACGACAGAATTCTGTTCATTACCACTGTCTTACCTCTTCGGAAGCGGTGACGGCGCGGTAAACATCCGGCTCAATAGAAGTATACCTTCATACCGGCAGAAAGGTTCGGCTTGATGGCCTCCATATCCTCGCGCGCAATGCGGAGCGCGCCTGGCGGGATCGGCGTGGAGTCGTTGGCGCTCTTGCCCGCGTCCGAGGCGAGGATCACCGTGCCCCCATCGAGGGTGATTCGTCCCTCCCCGATGTCGGCAACAGTCCGCTCGCCGCGCGGGATCGCGACTGGCGGCGCGGACGAGTTTTCCTCTGCCGGACGTTCGGGTCCGAACTGAACAGGCATCTCGCGCAAAAGCGCGCCATCACGCGTCAGGTACATCCGCGCGCTGTCCACCGCGACGTTGAGGTGAAGCTTCTTGTCGAACTTCGCCTGGCGCTTGGCGAGCTCGATCGCGATCTGAAGCTTGTTCTCCTCCTCCTCCACGATGAGGTCGCTGCGCTGCCGCTCCGCCGATGTCATGCTCGAGCGAAGATCGCTGAGCTCGCTGTTGTAACGGACCCTCTTGAACACGAGCCATGCATCGACGGCGAGTATGGCGGCGAGGGCGAGACCGAGCGTGAACACGAAGCCCGGATACGCACGCCGGAAGTCCCGAAACTTCCCGCGGCGCCGGTCACCTTCGCCGGCGCGATCGGGGCTGCGGCGCGTTTCAACTTCACCCGCAATCGGGTCGCTCGATTTCTTTTTGTCCATGTATGCCGCGCCCTGATGGTCGAGGTGGAATTACATTAGAGATATAATGGCTATTGCACGGCGCGCGCGGCCAGTCGCGCTGATCGTCCTCGATGGCTGGGGCTTTAGTCCCAAAACCGAGGGCAACGCGATCGCGCTCGCGAGGACTCCCACCTGGGACGCGCTCTGGAAGCGCGGATCCCGTACGTTGCTCGAGGCATCGGGACTACGCGTCGGACTGCCCCACGGCCAGATGGGCAACAGCGAAGTCGGTCACCTCAATCTCGGCGCGGGACGCGTCGTGATGCAGGACCTGGTGCGCATTTCCAGCGCGATCACCGACGGCAGCTTCTTCACGAACCCCGCTCTCGTCGGCGCCTGCCGCGCCGTTTCCGGCACCGGCCGAACTCTTCACCTCGTCGGACTTATCGGGTCGGGCGGCGTGCACGCCATCGACTCGCACCTTTTCGCCCTGCTCGATCTCGCACGGCGGGAGCGCGTCGAGCGCGTCGCCATTCACGCCTTTCTCGACGGGCGCGACACGCTTCCGACATCTTCGCTCGGCTACATGCAGGACCTGCTCGACCACATGCGCGGCGGGCCGGCAAGGATCGCAACTGTTTCCGGCCGGTATTACGG
>JACCRL010000256.1 GCA_013813605.1 Gemmatimonadaceae bacterium | reverse complement strand
CGCTGGCGGCGGGAAACTCGAGGCGCTTGTTGACCTTCTCTACCGGCTGAACGTCCGGAGTCACCTGCTTGCCGACCGAAGTCTCCGCAGCTGCCGCCGCCTCGGACTGCGGAGCCGCGACGGGCGGAAGAGGCTCCTGCACAGTTACACCCGCCTCGCGCAGGGACGCCCGCCAGTCCCCGGACTCCTTTGCGCCGCCACCACGGAAGCGCTCCCCAGCTCCCGCCGCGCCAAGCAGCCTCATCACCTCATCGACGTTCAGGCGGTCGAGCACGAGATCTGACTCACCGAGCTCGCGACGCTGCTCGATGTATCGGCGAAGGAGGTCCCTAGCGTCCACGCAGCAGCGTCTCTATGCGGTCGAGTAGGACCTCGGCGACGTCAGTCTTCGCCATCAGCGCGACATCCTCCTGCTCTCCGTCGCGGGAAAGCAGCGTCACGCGATTCGTGTCAGTGCCGAATCCGGACCCCGCTTCGCCCGCGGTGTTGAGGACAATAAGATCGAGATCCTTTTCTTTCAGCTTCGTCCGCGCGTTGGCAACGCCGTCGTTGGTCTCGAGGGCGAAGCCAACAATCACGCTACCCGTCTTTCGCCGACCGGCGGTCGTGCGAAGGATATCGTCGGTGTGTTCCAGAGCGATGCTGGGAGCGGCGCCTTTTTTCTTGATCTTCTGCGCGTCGGGAGCGGCGGGGCGGAAGTCAGCTGGTGCGGCGGCCATGACGAGCACGTCTGCCGCAGGCAGCTTTTCCTCGAGGACGGTCGTCATCTCCGCGGCCGTTGACGCGTGAACGACGAAAATCTCCGAAGGCAGCGGGACGTCAACGTGCCCGGCGACGAGTGTGACGTCTGCCCCGCGGCGCCACGCTGCGCGCGCAATCGCAATGCCCATCTTGCCGCTGCTATGGTTGGAGATGAAGCGAACCGGATCGATCGCCTCGCGCGTCGCCCCGGCCGTGACTAGCAGCGATTTGCCGGCGAGCGCACCGCCCCGCTCGAGCGCACGGCCGATATGGGCCATGATGTGATCAGGCTCCGGCATCCGCCCCGGCCCGCTTCCCTCGCCTACCGCGAGCGGTCCCTCGTCGGGATCGATTACCCGATAACCGAGCTCGCGCGCCTGGGCGACGTTCCGCCTCGTCTGCGCGTGGTTCCACATGCGATCGTTCATCGCCGGCACCAACAGTACCGGTGAATCCGCCGCCAGCAGGCACGCGGTGAGAAGATCGTCGGCGTGGCCATGGGTCGCCCGCGCGAGGAAGTCCGCTGTGGCCGGTGCAACCACCAGCGTGTGTGCCTCTCGCGCCAGCGTAATGTGATCCAGCGCGTGTCCGGCACCGAAAATCTCGTGGTGCACCGGCCTGCCGGTCACTGCTTCAAAGGTGACCGCTCCAACAAACTCACGGGCGGCGCGTGTCATCACGACATCGACCTCGGCGCCGGCCTGTGTAAGCAAACGCGCCAGCCACACGGACTTGTAGCTGGCGATTCCCCCGGTGACGCCGAGGAGTATGCGACTGCCTGCAAATGGACGCGCCGCAGCTACTCCGTGCGGCGGCGCGGTATGACGCGGTATTCCACGTCGCCGTCGGTGAGCTCTTCGAGAGCGCGGGTGGTCAGCTTCTTCTCGCCCGGCGCTGAACGGTCGCGCGGGAACTCATTCAGCACGCGCGCGTACTTCGCGGCGACGAGAACGCCCAGATACTTGTTGGTGGCGTGCTTGGCTACTTCGGTCGGAATGAAAACCTGCATCACTGCCCCTTTGAATGATGATCGATCGCCCGCTCCACGCCGCCCATCAGGTCCGCGAGGCGGGAAGAAAGTCCTCCCACGCGTGTCCGGCGATACTCCTCGGCTTCGACGATCGAGGAAACGGCGCTCACCGCGGCCTCGATCCGATCGTTGACGATGACGTACTGATAGAAATCTACTGCTTTCAGTTCCTCTTTGGCACTCTTCAGGCGGCGAACGAGGGACTTGTTGTCCTCGCTGCCCCTCGCCTTAAGGCGGCCGATCATGACCTCCGCGGACGGCGGGAGGATGAAGATGAGGACCGAATGTGGGAAAGCGGTCATGAACTGCTTCGCCCCCTGCACGTCGATGTCCATGACGACGTGGCGTCCCTCGCTGATCACGCGCTCCACCTCGGAGCGCAAAGTGCCGTAAAGCTGACCGTGAACCTCGGCGGATTCGGCGAATTCGCCGCGCTGGCGGCCCTGCTCAAAGTCTTCCCTGGATCGGAAGTAATAATCCCTACCCTCTCGTTCGCCCTCGCGGGGTGCCCGGGTCGTACAGGAAACCGAGTACCCAACGTCGTCCCGCGCCTCCAGCAGCTTCATCGCGATCGTCGTTTTTCCGCCACCCGAGGGAGACGAGAGAATCACCGGAAACGGGTTCATTCGAGGTTCTCGACCTGCTCGCGAATGCGCTCGAGCTCTTCCTTGATGAGAATCACATCCTGGAGGATTGCGGCATCGTTTGCCTTGCTGCCGGTGGTGTTGGCTTCGCGAAGCATCTCCTGGAGGATGAAGCCGAGCTTCTTCCCCACCGGCTCCGGCGTGGAGTTACCAAGGGTGTTGCGAAAGGAAACGAGGTGGGCGCGAAAGCGGTCCATCTCCTCCGAGACGTCGAGCTTGTCGGCGAGAATGGCGACTTCCTGGGCGATCCGCTGCGGATCGGCGCCCGATTCGCCAACGAGGTCCGCGACGGTCCGGCGAATTCTTTCGTGCTGCTCCCTGAGCCGGACAGGCGCGCGCTTCTCGATTCGTGCGAGCGAAGTCTCAATCGACCCGGCCCGCTCGAGCAGGAACGATCTCAGTTGGGTCCCCTCCGCGCGCCGCATCGCTGAGAGTGCGTCGACCGCGCGTGAGACAAGGGCGAGAAGAGGTGCCGCGGCCGAGTCGTTGAACTCCTCGCCCGGCGTGGCGACGACATCAGGAAGGCGAAGCACGGTGGCGAGATCGACTTCCCCGCTCACGCCGTGTTTTTCCTTTAGCGCTCTAAGGCTGGCGAGGTAGCGCGTGAATCGAACTTCGTCCACAACGGGCGCCTCGGCGCTCTCGTCGCGCACGATGCGGACGGTAAGCGTAATGTGCCCCCGCGAGATCTTCTGCTTAATGGCCTCCCGGACATCTCCCTCCCAGCGGGAAAAGACGGACGGGAGCTTGAGGCTGGGGCTGAAGAAGCGGTGGTTGACCGAGCGGATTTCGACGCTCAGGCGAGCGGCTCCGATTGTCCCTTCGGCGGCCCCGAAGCCGGTCATGCTGGAGATCATGTGAAGGCCGCTAAGCTATGAAGCGGCAACGACATTTGTCAATTCCAGAACTCCCACCGCACGCCGTATATGGCGAGCACACGGGGCATCATGAACCCCGGCACCTGGGTGTAGGGATAGGCGAGAATGTTGCGCTGCTGGTAGCTCACAACCGCGCGCATAATGCGGACCTCGAGCAGCGCCGACAGCACCTTGCTTCCCGCCGCGTCGGTATCTTCTGCCCCGAGCGGGAACACGACCGTCCCGCGTGATTCGAATATCGCGGCGGCACGAACGCTCAGCTCTCCGCGCGGGAACCGCCTGAGGAAATCGCTGGCAAAGTTCAGCTCCGAGCGACTTATATATCGGGGCTGGTACGGTCGCTCACGGTCCCAGCGCGTGATGTATGCGTCCACTCCAATTCCTTTCCATAATGGTCCGCGCAGCGACGCGATCAGCCCCGTCGACCTCTCGCGCGAGTCGGACAGGAGCAGCGTGTCGTAAACGATCGGGGGGGCGACGTAGGTCGTGTCGCGCGTAATCGCTCCGAGCGTGAGCCATGGACCGCGCAGTCGAACGCCCGCTTCCGCGCGGGCAGCGATGCTGCCGGGAAGGAGCGACGGCAGCGAGCCGGACGTTGTCCGCGAAACTGCGCCGCTCACCGCGAAGAACGGCAGCGGCTGCAACCGGGCGCCAGCCTCCAGCAGCGTCGTGCCACGCCAGCCGTCGCGCTCGGCGAAGAGGCTTCCCACGAGTCTCCCCGCTTCGAGGTCGGCACGCGCCGACACATTGTTGAAACTGTTGCCGCCCAGCGTCCGAAGCCGGTCGCGAAGCTCGATCCGCACGGGCCCGCGAGAGATTCCTCCCGCCAGATTGTACTGCGCCTCCGAGAGACGCGTCTCCGTCGTGTCGAGCGACGCAGGCACCGTCGAGGAGGTCGACCTCCCGCGGCTTGCGGAGCCCTTGAAACCGATCGACGCGGCGGTGAGCTGCAGCCATGGCCCCGCATCGCGCGCGCCGATTGCGCCACGTATGTAGGCGTTTGTATAGGTCGCGTCGAGCGGAGCGATGCCGGGCCTGGTTGGCACCATCGACGGCTGCCCGGCGCGCGTAGCGCGGCTGCGGTTGAAGAATGCGTCAACGGACCAGGAGTCACGCGCTATCCCGACGCGCCCCAGCGTTGAAAGGCCGTCGCCGCTCCCGGCGAACCGCGAGCTCGTCGTTCCGTACTGCTGGCCGGCAAGCTGTAGTATCTGCCCGCGGCCGAACCTCTTCCCATAGAAGCCGCGGTAGAGATTGGTGTCTTCGTTGCCGGTCGCGATGTCGACGCGCGTGTATGGCGTCGTGCGTTCAACGCGCCACGACCGCAGGAAGAGGCGAACTTCATTGGCGCCGCGCTCGATCGTCAGCCGCTCGAGTGTCCATATCTGGATGCTTGCGAGATCGAGGATCCCGCCGGTGCGCGGGTCGAGATTGTCGATCTCGATGTCGTCGTAGAAAACGCGCACGCGCCGGAAATCGCCGTTCATCGCGGCGACCTGGGGAGTGGCGATCCACCCCGAACGAAACGTCGTCAGCTCTGGAATACGGTCGAGCAGGTCAATGAGCGTTAGCGCTCCGGTCGCGAACAGCTCGGCGCGGTTCCATTCGTAGCGTGGTGTGACATCGTACGCGGCGGGATCGCTGAACCGCCCGACTGGTGGCTGGATCGTGTCGCGCTGCACGACGGCGCTGTCGGTCCGCGTCGTATCTGTCTTTGGCTTGATTGGGATCGGCACTTCGCTCGAGGGCGCCGGTACGGCCTGTGCCCGCGCCGGACCAGCAGCCGCAAAGAAAACCGCCCCGGCCACAAGGCCGAGGCGCGCAGGGGTCAACCAGATTTGCGAAGCCCTTTTCAGCGCATTCTCCCGCGAATGAATTCGACGAAGGTACCCGTGGGAACTCCGGTTGGTCCCTTCGGGATGGTAACGAGATCGCTCTCGGAATACGCGGTGCCGGCAATGTCGAGGTGCACCCACGGAAAACCTTCCACGAACTCCTTGAGGAAAAGCGCCGCCGTCACCGCGCCGGCGGGCCGGCCGCCCGAATTCTTTACGTCGGCAACGTCGGACTTGATCAGGTCCTTGTATTCGTCCCAGAGCGGAAGCGGCCATCCCGGCTCGCCCGCTCTCTTCCCCGCGGCGAGAACTTCCGCGAGCAGCGCGTCGTCGTTCGTGAACACTCCGGTCGCAGCGTGGCCGAGGGCGATGACGCACGCGCCGGTGAGCGTCGCCGCATCGATCACGACATCCGGATTGAAACGCCGCGCATACGAAAGAAGGTCGGCGAGAACCAGCCGGCCTTCAGCGTCGGTGTTGATGATCTCAATGAACTTGCCGAAGTGGCTCTTCACCACGTCGCCGGGATTCATCGCCGTGCCGGACGGCATGTTGGTGGTGGCGCCGATCATGCCGACGACATTCACGTTCAACTTCATTTGCCCGACGGCTTCGAGCGCTCCGAGCACTCCGGCCGCGCCGCACATGTCGAACTTCATGAACTCCATCCCCTGAGCCGGCTTGATGGAGATGCCGCCGCTGTCGAAGCAGAGTCCCTTTCCAATCAGCATCACCGGCTTCTGGCCGCCTGGTCCGCCGTTGTATTTGAGCACGACCAGCTTCGGCTCCTGCGGCGTGCCCTGCGCGACGGCCAGAAAGGAACCCATCCCCTCCGCTTCCATCTCGGCGCGGCCCAGCACCGTCACTTCCATTCCGTGGCGTTGTCCGATCTCCCTCGCCGTCTCCGCAAGCAGGTCCGGCGTGCAGACGTTGCCGGGCATCATCGCGAGGCGGCGCGCGAGGCTCTGTCCCTCACCAATTGCCTGTCCATTGGCGAGTCCGCGCCGGCTGTCATCGGTGTTGCTGGTGAGTATCGTCGCCCGCTCGAGCGGCTTCTTGCGCTCTGCTTCCGGAGGCTGCGACTTGAGCTCGGTGTACTCCCATGACCCGGCGATCAATCCGACAACAACGGCCTCCGTTTCCTCGGCAGTGATCTGTCCGGAATACCACGTCATCTCGCCGACACCGAGCCGGTGTGCATGCCGGGCCGCCAGCGTCGCTGCCCTCTTGAGCGACGCCCGCCTGTCGGTCGTCGCTCCCATGCCGATGAGCATCAGGCGCCTCGGTCCCTTGGCGACGCCGGTAAGGTGGAGCATTTCATCGCGTGCGCCGCGGAAATCCTTCATCTCGATGGTGCGCGTGAGCGCTCCCGCGACAGCGGTGTCGAGCGCGGCGATACCACTCAGCGTCGGATTTTCCACGAGCGCCACGACGAGCAGCGGTGTCCCGACTTCCGAGGGATTGGCCGCGCTCAGGGTCACGGTCAGCATGCGCTAGGCCTTCATCCCCTTGATCACCTGGTCGCCGAACGCCGAGGTGGAGACTTCCGTTGCCTGCTTCATCTGGCGCGCGAGGTCATACGTGACACGGCGTGACTTGATCGCGCTCTCGACCCCCTTTACGATGAGCGACGCCGCTTCATTCCAGCCCATGTACTCGAACATCATAACGCCCGAGAGGATCACGCTGCCGGGATTGATCTTGTCGAGGTTCGCATACTTGGGCGCGGTCCCGTGTGTCGCCTCGAACACGGCGAGGCCGTCACCGACATTGCCGCCGGGTGCGATGCCCAGCCCGCCGACCTGCGCCGCCGCCGCGTCGCTCAGATAATCGCCGTTGAGATTGGGCGTCGCGATGACGGAATACTCCGACGGCCGCAGCAGCAGCTGCTGGAACATCGAATCGGCGATACGGTCGCGAATTACGACGCAATCCGCGCGCGCCATCGAACCTCCCTTGCCGAGCTCGCTCTCGCTGCAGCTCTGGTCGCTGAACATCTCACGAGCCACCTCGTAGCCCCAGTCTCGAAACGCGCCCTCGGTGAACTTCATGATGTTGCCCTTGTGCACCAAGGTCACTGACTCGCGTCCCTTGGCAAGAGCGTAGCGGATTGCCATCTCGACCAGTCGCTTCGAACCAAACTCCGACATCGGCTTGATGCCGAGCGCCGATTTCTCGCGGATCTCACTGCCGAACTCCTTGCGCAGATAGGCGGCGAGCTTTTCCGCTTCAGCAGAGCCCGCCTTCCACTCGATGCCGGCGTAGACATCCTCCGTATTCTCCCGGAAGATTACGACATCCACTTTTTCGGGCTCCTTCACTGGCGCGCCGACGCCCTCGAAGTAACGAACCGGGCGGATGCAGGCGTAGAGGTCGAGGACCTGTCGCAGCGTCACGTTCAGCGAGCGAAGCCCCCCACCCACGGGCGTCGTCAGGGGCCCCTTGATGGACACCCTGAATTCCTGCATCGCGTCGATGGTTTCCTGCGGCAGCCAGTCCTTGTATTGGCTGAAGGACTTCTCCCCGGCGAAAACCTCCATCCAGGCGATCCGCTTCTCGCCGGAGTAGGCCTTCTCTACGGCGGCGTCGAACACGCGCACCGATGCGCGCCAGATGTCGGGGCCGGTGCCGTCGCCCTCGACGAACGGAATTACAGGATTGTCAGGGACATTCAGCTGGCCCTTCTCGAAGGTGATCTTCTCACCGCCGGCCGGCCGCTTCGCAAGCTTGTACTGCGCCATTCAGTTTCCGGGGAGGTTGGTCGTCAGGAAGCACCAAATGTACTGAACTCGGGCGCGAGGCAGAACCGCACCCTTTCAGGCGGCATCGCGGTGTTCCGTCGGAATCGGCCCAGCGGTGGCTCGGCCGGGACGTAACCGCCACTTGCGGAGAGAGGCGGGAATCTTATGACGTGCGTAGGAACCGGAGTCTTCGAGGAGCGCGTACATCACCGGCACCACGAACAGCGTGAGAAACGTCGACGTGATGAGACCTCCGATGACGGCGCGGGCCATTGGCGCGCGCTGCTCCGCGCCGGCGCCGATCGCAAGGGCGAGCGGCATCATGCCGAAGATCATCGCGGTCGTGGTCATGATGATCGGACGCAGCCGGATACGACCCGCCGTGAGCAGCGCCTCGAGGCGCTGCATGCCACCCGCCCGCTGCTGGTTGGCAAAGTCAACGAGCAGGATTCCGATCTTCGTCACCAGGCCCATCAGCATGATGATACCGATCATCGTCATCACGTTGATGTTTCCG
>JACCRL010000251.1 GCA_013813605.1 Gemmatimonadaceae bacterium | reverse complement strand
GAGTGGGCGGAAGGCGAGATACTCGAGCGCTACGCCAAGGAACACGCTCCACTCCCGAAGGCCGAAGCGACGGTAATCGTGTCGCAGGTCGCCGCCGCGGTACAGGCCGCTCACGACGCGGGGATCGTTCACCGGGACTTGAAGCCCGAAAACGTGATGTACGATCCGAAGACGAAGAAGGTAAAGCTTCTCGATTTCGGCATCGCGACCGATACCCAGGCTCCGAGCGACGAGAGGTTGACGCGAGCCGGGTTTTTCGTCGGTACACTCATGTACATCGCGCCGGAAGCGCTTTCCGGTGAGCTCGTCACTGCCGCCGCCGATCAGTACAGCATCGCAACAATCGCCTACTTTCTGCTCACGAAATGCCTGCCTTACACGGCGAAAGCACCCCGTGAGATGTTCACACAGCTTCTGACGATGCCCCCGATCCCGCTGCGTGATGCCTGCGATGACGTCCATTTCAGCCCGGCTCTGGAGACGGTTGTCATGCGGGCGCTTTCCCGCACACCGTCGTCACGCTATCCGAGCGTCGATGCTTTTTCGAAGGCGTTCCAGGAAGCGGCGGCTGTCGAGATGGAGCCTGTGCGCGCGCTCGACAGGTTCAAGGGACTATTTGGACGCAGTCGCTAGTCGTTCGGATCCACCGGAAGCCACAGCGTGAACGTGGAGCCCTTTCCGACCTCGCTCTGCAGTTCCACCATTCCCCCGATTAACGCTGCCAGACGACGCGAAATAGGCAATCCGAGCCCCGTTCCGCGCTCGGCAGAATGTCCCCGCGGACCCGCACCAACCTGCTCGAACTCGTCGAAGATGCGGCTCTGGTCGGCCGGAGCGATGCCGATGCCCGTGTCGATGACCTGAATTCCGATCCACGGCGACGCCGGATATGACAGGCGATCGTCGGGCGACTTCGGCTCATGCGATGGAGGTGAGTCGACCAATCGTGTGCGGATGATGATTCCGCCTTCATTCGTGTACTTCACCGCGTTGCCAAGCAGATTCACGAGAATCTGACGCAGGTGCGTGGGATCCGTCCTGATGCGAGGCAGGGCCGCTCCCATCACGAGCGAGAGAGTCAGCGCCTTTTCGCTGACGAGCGATTCGATCTCGCTCGCAACATCGAGCACGAATGGTCTCAGGTCGACGGGCTCGGTATGAATCTCCAGCCGGCCGGCAGCCATTTTGGCGAGATCCAGCACCTGATCGACGAGGTGCCGCAAATGATTGGCCGACGCCTCGATGCGCTCCACCGGTTTTACCTGGCGCGGCGCGAGCTCGCCGTAGACTCCTTCGCGCAGAAGATCCACGAACCCGACGATCGCGTTGAGAGGAGTGCGCAGCTCATGAGAGACGTTCGCCAGAAACTCGCTCTTCATGCGGTTGACGCGAAGTAGTTCCGATGACAGACGCTCGAGTTCCTTCGAGCGCTCGACCAGGCTGCGCGCCTGCCGCCGCTCGTGACGAAGCACCAGCGCCAGACCGAGAACGGCACCGAGTGATACGATCCAGCCAATCAGACTCGTCCACTCGTCGAGACCGAGCTGTGAGAAGGTGCGCATTGACTCCAATCTACGAAGCCTCTAACCTCCCGCACTATGCCGGACACGACGACGCTCATCGCGCTGCTTGCATCGCGCTCCGCCCGGCGGGGAACGTTTACGCTCGCTTCGGGAAAGACCTCCACTCTCTACATCGACGCGCGCCTCACGACAATGAGCCCCGAAGGTCTCGCGCTAATCGGCCCGCTCTCGCTCGAAATCATGCGCGCACACGAGTGGCGCGCCGATTCGGTCGGCGGTCTCACCCTCGGTGCCGATCCGATCGCCTATGCGATCAGCTATGCGAGCACGGCGACAGAATTTCCGGTACGGGCGTTCACCGTCCGCAAGGAAGCGAAGTCACATGGCACTGGAAAGGTCATCGAAGGACCGTTTCAGTCGGGTGACCGCGTTGTGATCATCGAGGATGTGATTACAACCGGCGGATCCGCGGCGCGGGCCGTCGAGGCAGTGAGCGCTGCCGGGGGCAAGCCGGTGGGAGTACTCGCGCTCGTTGACCGCGAGGAGGGAGGCCGGGAAGCGCTCGTCGCCTCGACCGGTCTCCCCGTAGTGAGCATCGTTCGCGCGAGCGAAATCGTCGCGCGAATGCCCCCTTGATGACCGGTTAACGCGGAGGACTCTTCGCCATCCAGCCGGGCGATGCGGCCGCCGGTTTGAAAGCGGATAGAGTGGCGGCGTAGGGAAGCACGAGCTCCTTTCGGAAGTACTGTACCATGCCTTGCCCATCGTACAGTCCGCGGAACGCCACCGGCGACATCCTCATCACCGTCCGCACGTGGCGCCCAAAACTCTGCGGCGATGAGTAATCGAGGTGATTGGCCACACGCGCGACGGAGAGTCCCGAATTCTCGAACAGCCGCGCCGCACTGACCAGGCGGGCAAGAGAGAGATATCGCTTCGGCGCCGGCAGCTTTGCACGAAAGAACCTGCTCATCAGCGTGCTCGGCAGAATGTTCATGTGGCGCGCGAGCTGTCGCACCGTCGAAATTCTGGGCGCGCCAATGAACAGGAGTTCGAAAAAGCGCCAGCAATCGGGAGAGATGCCGGGAAGATCCAGACTGATCTGCGACAGCGCGGAGCGCTGCAGGTCGCTGGAGCCGTGAGAAGCGAGAAGATTACGGAGCGTCTGCCACCCAGTCGGCTGGCGGGCGTCGACAAGAGTGCGCACACCGAGTTGCCCGAGTGCAAGGGTGGAGTGCGGCGTGGAATTCTGCGTCTCAGTGAGGAGCGCGACCGCTGGAATTCTCGGAAACTCGCGAACCATTGCCGCTACCCGTGAGGAGCTTTGCATTCCGTAGCGCGTGACTGAGATCAGGACGAGACTGGCCCGCCGTTGCCTCAGATCGGAGATGACCTCGTCGAGAGATTCGCGGTGCAGTGGATCGCACAACCCCTGCGCCGCGGCATCGACCCGCGATCGTTCCATTGGAGTCAGCATCGTTGACACAGGAGATCTTTCGGGAGTGCGCCTCGTTCCTGCCGCCATGGTGGAATCCTCTGGTTACTAGTCGGCGGACAAGGTTACATGGGTCCGTCAGACGCCCGTCACGACCCTGCGCTCAGGTGCCGGTAGGCGCTGACGAATCGTCAGAGGCTATATTGGAGGGAGAGATCGGTCGGACGATCGCGGAATAGTATCTTTCTGGTACGAATTCGAGGAAAGTCCGGGCTCCATTGGACAGGCTGCCAGGTAACACCTGGGCACAGGCGGCGTGAGCTGCTTACGTGACGGACAGTGCCACAGAGAACAGACCGCCACTTCGGTGGTAAGGGTGAAAAGGTGGGGTAAGAGCCCACCGCGCGCGTGGTGACATGCGTGGCACGGCAAACCCCGGCTGGAGCAAGGCCAAATATGCGGCGAGGAGCGTCCACTCCGAATAAAACGCCGCGGGTAGGCTGCTGGAGAGTGCGGGTGACCGTACTCCTAGAGAAATGATCGTCCGGATCTTCGGGTCCGACAGAACCCGGCTTACAGACCGATCGCTTGCACTCGAACGGCCTCCGCGAGAAACTTTCGTCGGAGGCCGTTCTTCATCGGACCACGGAGAGAAGCTGGTGAGACTTGCCGCGACAGCGTTCACGATTCTACTCATGGCGTCGGGTGCGTGCGCACCGGCGCGCCGTTCCAGTCCCACTCCACTACCGCCCGCTCCTGAGCCCGCACAACCGATTCCGCCTGTCGCTGCCATTCCGCTCACGGAAGTACCTGGACCGTGGAGCCTCTCCTATGCCAGCGGCAGTACCAGCTATCGCATTACGCGCACGACCACGATAGAGGATCGTTCCGGACCAGGCGGACGCCGCGAAGTCTCAGGTGACCGACGCCAGGAAACGATATCGCTGACGGTGAAATCGCCGACCAGAATCATCGTCGATGCGGTACTCGATAGTCTCGAGCTCACTCCGCGGCCTGCCGCAGCTGACTCGCTTACACCGACGGCACGATTATCTGCCGATCTTTCCGACGGCCGGTTGCGCTTTCGGACAGACGATTCATCCAGTAGTTGCGCGCCCGGGAGTGCGATTCTCGCCGGGGATCTGCGCGTTCTTGCGCCAGTGATGCCTGAAACACTGGTGAAGAACGCAACCTGGACCAGCTCCGATTCGACCACGCTATGTCAGGCAGGAATCGTGATGAGGTCCTTCGCCAGCCACACCTATACGGTGCTGGGCGAAGCAGGAGGCAGCCTCGCTGGGCTCGTCCAGGTAAGAAGGATCAGCTTGATTCGAGGAGAGGGTGAAGGAGCACAGCAACAGCATCGCGTAAAATTGTCGGCTGCGGGAACTGAGATGTGCGATTACTACCTGGAGACACCAACGGGACGCATCAACACGCTTCGCACCGAACAGCAGCTCGACATCCAGATCGAGAATTCCGGGCGGGTGCACCGTTTTGCACAGCAAACCCGCCGTGAGTATTCAGTGATCCGTTAGTCTACCAGACGCAGCGGCATCACCAGGCACATGTAGGACGCGGGGTCGCTCCACCCTTCCGGCTCGATCGTGGCAGCCCGCTCTGGAGCCTTGAAGGTGAGCCGCACTTCATCAGTCGGGATGTAGCGGAGGATCTCGAGCAGATAGTTCGCGTTGAAGCCAATATCGAGCTGATCACCCGTATACCTGATTGGTAGCTCGTCCTGTGCTTCGCCCAGGTCCGGAGTCTGAACACTGAACTTCAGCATTCCCGAGTTGAAGGACAGGCGAATTCGGTGTGTCTGATCGGAGGCGATCACCGACATGCGCTTGAGCGCACTTGTCAGCGCGACTTTATCGGCCGTCGCCACGCGGTCGTTGTCCTTGGGGATGACTTGCTCGTAGTTCGGATAGGGACCCTCGATCAGGCGGGTGAAAACCGCGGTAAACGGGGACCGGAATCCGATATGATTATCGCCACGTGCAATTTCCAGCTCTTCCTCGGCGGGGAACAGCCTGCGTACCTGCTCAAGTGCCTTGGGCGGAACGATCAAGTCGCTCGATGGGGCATTAGTGGAATTGATCGGCATTTCCATCTTGGCCAGCCGGTGCCCGTTCGTCGCAACCATCCGCATGTTATCCGGACGAAGCTCCCATAACACACCATTCAGGATCGGCCGACTTTCCTCCGATGAAACCGCAAACGAGGTGTGCGAGATCAGCTGCTGAAGATCGCCTGACCGAATGCGCCAGCTCTCGTTGAAGCGAACTGATGGAAACGTCGGAAATTCGTCCCGCGGCAACCCGAGAAGCTTGAAACGCGAGCGGCCACACTCGATGGTGACACGTTGCTCTCCGACTGCACTGATCTTCACCGGAGCTGGCGGAAGCTCTCTCGCAATCTCCGACAGCTTCTTCGCCGGCACTGTTACCGCACCAGGCGCGTCCACATCCGCCGAAACCTCCGTGCTAACAGCGATATCGAGATCCGTACCCGAGAGCTTGATCCCTTTATCAGTGGTCTCGAGGAGAATATTGGCGAGAACGGGCAACGTTGTTTTTGCCGGAATACTGGCGGCTACCGCTGCGAGTCCTTCCTGGAGCTTCTCACGGGAGATCGTAAAGCGCATCCTGCCCCTTTGTGGAATTCTCGGTGAGCTCTTTGCTATTGCTCTTTGAAAGAAGAAGAGTAGCAGTAGTAGTAGGCTCTGTGGATTACTCGGCGGACTGCCTAAGTTATGAAGGTGGCGTCGTTTCCGCCACGTTCTTTAATGTGTGGTCGACGTTTATAACTCGGGTTGTCGCCGGGTGTCGACATCGTTCGAACGCAACCGTCGTTTATCCACGGTGCCCTGATGGGGATTTCCAAGCGTTTCGAGAATAGCTCGAACTTTTCCCACACGGCTGTGCAGCTCGTCGCTCGACCCCATATCCTTTTCAACTTTATCGAGGCTGTGGATCACGGTAGAGTGATCCCGTTTGCCAAAAGCATTTCCAATCTCGACGAGTGCAGTTCCAAGCATCTCGCGAGTGAGGTAAATGGCGATCTGCCGTGGCACGGTAAGATTCTTGGTGCGCGTCTTCGAGCGAAGCCCTTCCGCTGTAACGCCCCACTCTCTGGCAACGGTCTGCTGGATTGCCGATATCGTGAGTGAAGCGGATTCTGCCTGAGCGGTCTGGTCCGTCCCGCGGAGCTTGTCGCGAAGAGCCTCGCGTGCGACCTCGACGGTAATGTCCTTGTGCTTGAGCGAAGCGTAGGCGAGCAGCTTGATTATGGATCCCTCGAGCTCCCTCACGCTCGACCTCACATTCTCGGCGATGAAGTGAATGACTTCATCCGGGATGGTCAGCTCGAGATGATCGAGCTGAGCCTTCTGCTGCAGGATCGCAACGCGGTGCTCGAAATCCGGAGCATCGATGTCAGTTACCATCCCCCACTCGAACCGGCTTACGAGACGGGCTTCAAGGCCGGCAATATCGGAAGGCGCACGATCACTGGTGAGAACTATCTGGCGTCCGCCTTCGTAAAGCGCGTTGAAGGTATGAAAGAACTCTTCCTGGGTTGACTCCTTACCCTTGAGAAAATGGACGTCGTCGACAAGCAGCAGATCCGTTTCGCGATACCGTTTGCGAAAATCCGGAGTCTTGCGCTCTCCAATCGAACGAATGAACTCGTTCATGAACTGCTCTGCGCCGACGTAAGTGATGCGTGCACTTGAGTTACGCTGCCGCGTTTCGTGTGCAACGGCCTGCATCAGGTGCGTTTTGCCAAGCCCGGTCGCTCCGTAGATAAAGAGCGGGTTGTAGACCTTGCCAGGTGCCTGACTGACAGCGTGGGCCGTGGCAGCGGCCATCTCATTCGATTTGCCTATGACAAACAGATCAAAGGTATATCTCTGGCTTAATGGCGTTGAAGTGACGCCATTGTGTGCGTTACCTGGCTTTAAAACGCTGGCTGCAGGTGGGGCAACAAAGAAATCCATCTGCGGCCGCTTCTTCCGCTCCTCGTGTACGCGGAATACAACGTTGAGTGGGTGACCTAGTGCGATCGGGGCGAGAGACGCGAACATCGCGGCGTGCTTCGACTCATTCCAGTCAGCGGTAAACTGATCCGGAGCTCCGACTATCAGCGTCGAACCCTCGATCGAAAGTGCTTCTGTCGGCTCGAGCCAAGCCTGAAAAGTTTGCTGAGGGAGTTCCTGCCGGGCGCGATCCAGCAAACGATTCCAGACTTCCGACGGGCTCAGAGACATGACGCGCTAACCTGTCCGGTTTATGTGGAAAAGTCAAACCGTCGTGATGCGAATTGCTTCATGTCGCTTGACCTATCTTCAATGGTGGGATAGTTTTACCGGTTCTCTGCCGTAAAGATCTTATTGGTTTCTGGAGCATCGTAATGGGTAAGCCCACCTACCGTCCCCGCAACAAACGCCGTATCCGGACTCATGGTTTCCGGCTCAGGATGGCAACAAGATGGGGACGTGAAGTTCTTAGCCGCCGTCGCAAGAAGGGACGCAAGCGGCTTACTGTCCAGTTGCCGACCAAGTACGCCGGCGCGTGACGGTTTCGGCTTTCCTCGCAGCCACAGGCTGACGAAGGAGGCCGACCTCGAGGCAGTACGACGAACAGGGAAGCGTATGCATACCGACCATCTCGAGGCTCGGGCGGCCGCTTCCCTGTTGCCCAATCCACGGGTCGGTGTCGTCGTGCCGAAGTACAAACAACGAATAGTTGCGCGCAATCGGTTGAAGCGAAGGTTGCGTGAGCTGGCGCGAATCCGGTTGCTGCCGGCGCTCGGACAGCTCGATCTTCTCGTGAGAGCGAAGCCCGGTGCGTACCGATCGACGTTCGCCGAGCTCACTTCCGACATCGAGTCGATTGCACGCTGGGCGGATAGTCTCCGCCAGGCTCCCTGAATGCGGACGATATTTATCCGCTTGATCCGCGGTTACCGGCTGGGAATCTCTCCACTTTTCCCCGCCAGTTGCCGTTACTATCCAACCTGTTCGGCCTTCGCGCTCGAAGCCTTCGAGCGTTACGGTGTCATCAAGGGTGCCTGGCTTACCACCGGCCGTATCCTGCGCTGTCACCCCTTTCGGCCTGGCGGCTACGACCCGGTCCCCTGAATGGATAAGCGTTTTTTTCTTGCACTGTTTCTGTCGTTGATCGTCATCGCGATCACGCAGTTCGTGTTCCCATCTCCGAAGCGCGTCCCGGCTGTACCGATGACTGCGCAGGACAGCGCCGCATCCATTCGTGTCGCTACTCCGAACGCCAACCCTGCACCAGTCGTGCGCACCGATCCAGCATCCGTGGGCGGCGCGGCCTCACCCGTACCCGCACCAGGTGTGGTAGTAACTCCAGTTTCCGGCGCCACTGTTGCCGAGACCACTTCGGTTGTCACACCGAAGGCACGCTACCAGTTCAGCAGCATCGGAGCGGCTCCCGTATCCATCGTCATCAGCAACTACCAGAATCGCTCCCCCACGGGCGGGCCCGTCGATCTCGCGATGCGTGGATCCTCGCTCCTCGGCTATCGGCTCGTACTACCAGCCGATACCGTGGCTCTCGACCGAGTTCCATTTCAAATGAGCAGGACGACGGTGGCGGGTGGTGGCGAGCAGCTTCGCTATAATGCCACTGTCGGCGCGACCGGTGTCGTCATCAACTACACGATCCCGGCGGACACGTCGGCGAGCTATACAATCAAGGTGACGGGAACGCTATCCGGCATAGCTGGCCAGGCCTTCCTGCTCGTTGACCTTCCGAAAACTCTGCGCTCCGCCGAGTCTGACACCTCTGCCGACCAGCAAAGTCTGGCCTACAGCTTCAAGCCACAGCGTGACCGTGCCGGCAGCGTGCTGTTCGACAAACTCGATCCCGGCGAGAAGAGACTGCAGCCTGGGCCTCTGACCTGGGTCGCCGTCAAGAACAAGTACTTCGTGCTGGGGATGCTTGCGCTGAAGGACGGAGTTCCGTTCAGCGAAGTGACGCTTACCGGCGGCCCTCGGCTGACAAACATCGCGAACACCGCTTCGGCGACCGCTGTCCAGGCATTGAAGAACAATGGTTTTGGTTTCGAGATCTATGCGGGCCCGCAGGAATCGCAGCGGCTGATGGCGCTGGGAAGGGAGTTCGACACCGTGAATCCCTACGGGTGGGGATTCATGCAGGGAATGGTGCACCCGATTGCCTCGAAGGTGATCGAAGCGCTGCTGTGGATGCACAACCGTCTCAACCTCAGCTACGGATGGGTGCTCGTCATACTGGGCATCCTGATCAGGCTCGCGCTCTGGCCGCTCAATCAGAGCACGATGCGATCGAGCCTGAAAATGCAGGAGCTGCAGCCCAAGCTTGCCGCGGTGCAGAAAAAGTACAAGGACAATCCGCTCAAGCAGCGCGAAGCGATAATGGCCGTGTACAGTGAAGCGGGAGTGAGTCCGTTCGCGGGCCTCACCGGATGCCTCCCCGCGCTCCTGCCGATGCCTATTCTCTTCGCGCTCTTCTTCGTTTTCCAGAATACGATCGAGTTCCGCGGCGTTCCATTCCTCTGGCTGCACGACATCTCGATCAAGGATCCTTTCTACATCCTGCCGATCCTGATGGGCCTCTCGATGTACGTGCTGTCGTGGATCGGCATGAGGAATGCCCCGCCGAACCCGCAGGCGAAGATGATGATGTACATGTTCCCGGTCATGATGACGGCGGTGCTGCTGAACATGGCATCGGGGCTCAACCTGTACTACACGGCGCAGAACGTTGCGGCGCTGCCGCAGCAGTGGCTGCTGGCGAGAGAGCGCGCGCGTGTCCGCACGCCCGCTTAGCGAATGCTGCGCGTAACCTACATTGGTCACGCAACGCTACTAATTGAGACGGGTGGGAAGCTCATTCTCACCGACCCCAATTTCGAGCTCACGCTTGGGCGCTTCCTGCCGCGGGTGAGCGCGCCGGGAATCGCCCTCGACGCACTGCCGAAGCTCGACGCGATCCTCCTCACCCACGCCCACGCCGACCATCTTTCCTTCAAGGCGCTCGATGTGCTGCCGCGGGACATTCCACTCTTTGCCCCACCGGTCGTCGCTCGATGGCTTGTGAAGCAGCGTTACATGCACGCGGTCCCGCTCGCCGCCGGCGAATCGACGGAGCTCGGCGGGGTGACGATCCGTGCCGCATCGGCAACTCACCGCGGAAACCGCTACGGCGTCGACCGGTGGCGAAGCGACGCGAATATGTACCTATTAGATACTAAAGAAAGGTCCTGTTTTTTTGCCGGAGACACCGCGTTGATGGATGACAGCACGCACCTCGTCGACCGCCACATCCGGGACGGGCAGAGGACGCTCGATCTCGCGCTGCTGCCGATCGGCCACGCGCCGTGGTGGAAGCTGAAGGGCTTCAGGAAAGGACACCTGACCACTGACGACGCGCTGACATTCTTCGAGCGGCTGAACGCACGGTTCCTGATCCCGTATCACTGGGGGACCTTCAATCACGTCACCTCGACGGCGTACGATGCGATCAATCGCCTTCGGTCCACCCTCGAGACCTACGAAAACCACACCTCCGTCCGGATCCTCGAGCCGG
>JACCRL010000235.1 GCA_013813605.1 Gemmatimonadaceae bacterium | reverse complement strand
CCGCCGTCGGCGGAGCCGTCACCGGGCCGCCACCACCGAGATGCGTCGCTGGATCTTGGCGACGATCATCTCGATCGCCACCGCGTTGTGCCCGCCGCGAGGCACGATCACGTCGGCGTACCGCTTGCTCGGCTCGACGAACTGCAGATGCATCGGCTGCACGGTCGAGAGGTACTGCTCTATCACGTCGTCGAGCGGGCGTCCGCGTACATGCGTGTCTCGCTCGATGCGCCTGATGAGCCGCACATCGGCCTCAGCATCGACGAACACCTTCACATCGCACAGCTCGCGCAGCCGCTCATCGACGAACAGCAGAATTCCGTCGATGACGATGACATCTGCCGGCTCGATGCGCGTGTGCTCGCCCGACCGGAGGTGCGTGACGAAATCATATTCCGGCTTGTCGATCGCGTGCCTCGAGCCAAGTGCTTCGAGGTGCTCGCAGAGAAGGTCGAAGTCGAACGCATCGGGATGGTCCCAGTTCAGCTTCCTGCGCTCATCGAGCGTCAGCGAAGTGAAATTCCTGTAATACGCATCCATGTCGATGAACGCGACCGACGATGTCGTCAGCAGGTCGGCGACGTTGCGCGCGACGGTGGATTTCCCCGACCCGGATCCTCCGGCGATCCCGATTATGAGCGGCTTCAGCATGAAGCGTGAAGCTGTCCCCGGCGCGTGGTCGCGTCAACCATGGAACAGCTTATGCCTGCGATGGTAGCAACATGAGGAGGATTCAACCAGTGAGAAAAACTCTTTTCGCTTTACTCGCCGTCACGCTCGTGGGCGCAGGTTGCCTTCCCAGCAGGTCGTCAGGAACAGGCATCGAGCCCGAGGCAACGATGCTGCGCGTTGAGAATCAGGGATTTCTCGACATGGCCATCTATGCGGTGCGCAGCGCCCAGCGCGTCCGCATCGGCACCGCAGCCGGGAACAAGACATCCACGTTCACCATTCCTCCCGGCCTGCTTGCGGGAATGGGCCAGCTGACGTTCATCGCCGACCCGATCGGCAGCTCGCGCGCCTCGATCAGCGAGCAGATCACGGTGACGCCAGGAGATGAGGTCGTCCTTACGATTCCCCCGGGCTGATCACACGGCAATCGCGCCCGGCGCGGCGACCACAGAGAGCGCCCGCGGCACGCATTCGATCGTAACCTCGCTGCTGCCTGCCCGCCGCAGCTCGCCGTCCACTTCCATCAGCGGCGGCGAGTCGAACCGAAGTGTGAGACTGCTTTCCTGTGCCAGTGAGACGCCAGCGAGCTCTGAGTGTGTGCCGCGCATCGCGCGTGCGAAAAGCTGGAGGCGGCGCCGTACGGTCATGTCGTGCACGCGACACACGTCCAGAAGGCCGTCGCCGACGGTTGCACCGGGCGCAATCATGAACGCGCCGCCGAGAAATCGCCCGTTCGACACGGTTATCATGAGAAGATGCTGTTTCACCGTGCTGGATCCAGAAGCCACGGTTGTGACTTCCAGCCCTCGGTATCCGAACAGCATTCGCAGCGCCGAGTAGATGTAGACAGCGTCGCCCTTCAGCCATTGCACCCGCGAAGTTGCCTCGAGCACGGAGGCATCGAAACCAAACCCGCAGCTATTGATGAAATACCGACCGTCGGCGCGCCCAACATCGATCCGCGCGCACGCGCCAGTTGGAATAAGATCCAAAACCTGACGCGGCGAGAATCCGGTTACGCCGAGCGTCTTGGCGAAATCGTTCCCCGTTCCACTGGGCAATACGGCCAGACGGCAGTCGGTCCTCGACTCCAGTATGGCTCCCGCGATCCGGCTGCACGTTCCGTCACCGCCGACAGCAATAATCGTCCGAGCGCCTCGCTGCATCGCATGCGCGGCAAGCGTAGCTTCCTCGCCCGCCGCGGTTGTTTCGTAAATCTGCATGAGTCCGCTCTCGAGGAGCGCGGCTCGCGTCTCCGTTGCCCGCGAACCGGTGGCTCCCCCGCCGGAAGCCGGGTTGACTATGACGCACGTTTCCCCTGGCAAGCGAGCCGGGTTAGGCTGGGTTGGTCGTCATGAACAGCGAACATACGTTCGTGCCCGGGAACGAGCCAGCGAAACGTCGGGTGAGCGCCATGGCCGCGAACTGTCCCTGCCAACGCCTCGCCGCTCCGGTTACGTTTGAGTGTCCCCGCGACCGGAGGTAGTCATGCGTCGGCTGGTAATCATGCGTCGGCTGTTGCTCACGATTGGTGCGCTTTCCGCTGTTGCGTGCGGCCGCGATTCGTCTACCGGACCGGGCGATATGAGTGCGGTCGGATCGTTCCAGCTCCAGACCGTAAACGGATTGGTGCTCCCGTATACGGT
>JACCRL010000224.1 GCA_013813605.1 Gemmatimonadaceae bacterium | reverse complement strand
CCGTCGTGCTCGTGCTTGATGTGTCCTTTGTCCTCGAGGATGCGGAGCATCGTACGCACCGCTGTCGAGCTCGGCGGATCGGGCAGGTCAGCGGTTACCGCCGCCGCGGTGGCCCGCCCGAGACGGTAAACGGCGTCCATGATCTGGCGCTCGCGGCGGCTGAGATCGGCATGGGGCTGAGGCTTGGTCATCGCTTCGCTCGATAGGGAGATGCTGGACGCGCCGGGTTGCATCATCGGCTCCTGGGTGCCAAGAACTTGACAGATGCCAAGATATTAACATCCCTGGGCGTTGTCAACAGCCGGTTTTCAGCCCCGTTCTAGAACCTGGCTTCCAGGTACAGATTCGTGCGGATTCCCTTCTCGGGAAAGATTCCCTTGGCAACGTCGACTCGAATCAGTCCGTCGAGGAAGGATGCGCCCACCCCCGCCCCGCTCAGCGGTCGGCCGGGATGCGAGAAGTCGTTGCGGCTTCCAGCCCACCCGAGATCCGCGAATACAATCTTGCGAATGCCCACCGAGCTGCTACCGATCTCGGCGCTCGCCATCCAGAACGCATCTCCAACCGCGGCTCCCGCCCGCTGTCCGCGTACGGTTTGCACGCCACCAAGGAAGAACTGCTTCTGTATCGGAACGACTCCGCCCGATGTGCCGCCACCCAGCGTCAGAGCGCCGTCGAGGCCGCGCGTCAGTCTGCGCGACAGCGTAGTCTGGACGAGACCACGCGCGTAGTCGAAGCTGCCCGCCGCTCCCTCGACCTTGATGTCCGTGAGCGCACGGAATGCATGCGGATTGAGCCCGTACGACGAGTGGTGGCCGAGCCCGAGTCCGACGATCGTGCCGTTGACGGCGTCGATATTGGTGAGATCACCCTTCACTCCGCCGGGGTGCGCGACGGCGAACTCGGTCTTCACGTTCGCATCGCTGTGCTGTTCACCGAACAGCCGCCACGTGCCGAAGATCCTGCTCTCGCGCGTGCCGGCAATCTCACCGCCCCACGTGCGATAGTAGAATCCCTCGTCGCGGCCGAACAGGAGCGCCGATACCGAGCTGCTGAACCCGAGTGGATCGCCCCAGTCGTTGGAGGCAGCGAGCCTTCGGTATACGCCCGCCGACACAGTGCGACGCCCATCCGTTCGCTCGAGCGACAGCTCGGCGTTGGGAGAAAGATCGGCGATTCCGAGACGGAACTGTCCGCGCGCCGTGTAGCCCGCGCCAAGCACCTGTTCGGCGGAGATCGCGTTGGAAAGGCCCTCGATGCGGTTGAAGCGGGTCTGCGACAGACCGAAATGCAGGCGTGGCGGCTGCGGCGAGAATTCCGGCTGTGCACCAAGCGTCAGCGCCTCCGAGATGAGGGCATCGCGCTCGTTCGCGCCGAACAGCTCTTCGCCTTCGTCGTAAATGGATTTAGGAAGATCAGATGATTTCGCCAGCGCGATCGTATCGCAGGGAATTCGCACGATGATTCTGAGCGTCTCTCGAGCCCTGTTCTGCCGCCTGACTTTCTCCGTACCGGTGCGGCACTCCGACCGGCGTGACTCAGCCCGGCGCACTCGTGACAGGGAATCGGTAGCCGTGTCTGCAATGGCGAGCGAGAAATCCGGCATCGGCTCGGTGCCGTTTACGCTCGAGTAGCGGTAGCTCGATTCGATCTTGAACGGAATGCGCATGAAGCTCACCTGCGCATCCCCTTCGAGCGCCTGGGAGCGCGGCAGCCAGAACCTGCCCTCGTGGAGCCCGTATTCCACGGTGACAGAGCTGACCTTCGCCTTCATCGGCGTGATCATCGGCTTCACCCAAGGTGGAATCTCATCGTTGGGGTCTTCGCCGCCTTCCTCTTCCTCGGCTTCCTTCGCCACTGCGAGTATGTCCATCTCCTGCGCGAGGCGATACACGGCGCGGACAAGCTGCGCGCTGGATGCATCGAACCAGAGCGAGCCAACCGCGACGTTCCACTTCGGCTTCCGCGGCCGCACCAGCAGCTCGCGCAGCTCGAGCTTCTTTCCGCCGGGAAGCTGGAAGCCTACCGAGTCCCCCGTCGCGTACGTGTAGTAAGCCTCGGCGCCATTGGCGAGCGGGTGGATGATCTCACTCTCGCTCACGTCGGCCCTCGCCAGGTTAGACCCGATCCACAGCGTCTCCCTGCC
>JACCRL010000192.1 GCA_013813605.1 Gemmatimonadaceae bacterium | reverse complement strand
CAGCGTCATCGTGAACATCAGCGGCCCGAAGTACCAGAAAGTTTTTCGGTCCCGCCGCCAGTGCACGTAGCCGCCAAGGAGCCCAAGCCCGAGGAAGATGACGGCGATAAATCCCTGCAGCCGCGGGGAGCTCTGGTGGGCATCGCGAAGCCACTGCCACTTGAAGTAGAGCCACCACATGCCGACCTGCGCCGAGTACGGCGCGCCGCGCTCGAGCTTCTTGCCGTACTGCTCGCGGTTGATGTTCGCCATGAGCCGCTGCTTGGTCTGCGAGCTGAAGGTGCAGCTCGCCGTAAGCTCGGTGGTGCAGGCGGTTGGCGCGCCTTCGTTGATCCCTGGGAAGTGCGCGGCGCGGACGGGCTCGTAGATGAATGGGGTGAGTCCGAGAATGATCACCGCAACGGCAGCGAGCACGAGCCGCCAGTTGAGGAGGGTCTGCCACCGCGTGACGAGGACGGCGACACCGACGGCGGGGAGAGCGAGAAATCCGGCCGGATGATTGGAGTATCCGAGCCCGAGGAGGAAGGCGATCAGGATCAGCAGGCGATTGGCGCGGGGGGCATCGGGGTCATCCATCCAGAGGAGGATCAGCCACGACACGATCGCGAAGAAGAGCAGTGAGACGGTGTAGACCTTTTCGTTGACGACCGACTGGTTCCAGACCGTGAACGCGGTTGCCCCGATCAGCGCGGCGAGGCCGGCGATGGTGAGACGCTGCCAGCGGTCGGCAATCCAGCGCGAGACGAAGCGCTCGGTAAGCAGGAACCAAAACCCGGCTGATGCGGCGCTGGCCATGGCGGCGAGGATGTTGATGCGCGCCGCGTACGAGACGGGGAAGGGCAGCCATCCGAAGACGTGGCCGAGCAGCATGAAAAACGGATTGCCGGGCGGGTGCGGCAGTCCGAGGACTTTCGCGGCGGCCATGTACTCGCCCGTGTCCCACATCGCTACTGACGGGGCGAGGGTGAGCAGGTACAGCGTAAAAACAAGCGCCCCGGCTATCGCCGCGGCAGCGTATGAGGGCCTGTAGTCATCTCTGACGGACGGTGTCGATGCCATTTCCAATCGTTGAAAGATCTGAGTTGCCGGACGGTGAATTTTAGTCACTTGCGGACGACTCTGCGCCCTGCGCGCGGGGTGAAGCAAAAAACCCCGGGAATCCCGGGGTTTTTTGTCGATCCCTTCTTCATCCGCTACCTGTTCGTGGTGTTATCCAGAATTGGCCGGTTCGCAAGCGTGGTAGAGACGACTGTCATGTCGCCCCGTGATGCAATGGTGTAGACCCTGCCGGCCGAGAAAGAGACGTCTGCCCTGGTGATCGCAGTGGCGGCCGATCCGGTGTTGCGCGTGGTGAGGGCATAAACGCCGTTCGGAACCGCGGTGAATGCGCCCGCCGTCTTGTAAGCGACCGGACCGCCGATCGCGATCTCGTCCGCCGTAGAAGTTTTCACGAAAAGGGTCTGCGGGGTCGAATTGGAAATCACATTCACGAACCTTACGTAAGCAACCGAAAAATCGATGGCCGGGATATCGTCTTCAACAATGAAAGCGTCGATGGTCTTGGCCGTCGTATTGTAGAATCCGCTCTGAAAAAACGAATAGAATTTCCCATCGACGACGCTTGCCGCGAGGCTCGAAATGGCCAGGTCCTTGTCCGTCGCCGCGGCAATCTTTCCGGTGAACGTGTACTGTCCCGGCTCGATCCCGGAGTAGAAGCCGCCAGATCCCACTCCTCCGTACGACGTTCCAAGGGTGGATTCAGCTCCCGAGCCTGAGCTGATCGCCGTCATCTTAATATCATTGGCGTAGAAGTTCACGCCCGGTGCATTCACGCCGAAGTTGAAAAACTTGATGCGGGCGCCGGGAACGGTTCCCGCAATATCCTGAACGGCGTTCTTTTCGCATGCTGACAGCACGGCTGCGCAGAGCAGTCCGGCCAGAGAGAGATATCGTTTCATGGTCTCGATTAAGGCTGAATGATCCACAATGGCTTGACGTGATAATCCACAGCAAGTCCGCCGATGCTTTCCAGGGCCGCTCTATTCCAAACGTACTCCGAGTTATACCTCGGCCTGATGCGCTGTACGAGCTGGCCGCCATTGTCCGGATAAAGGCTGGTTGGCGGCGTGAAGCCGCGGAATATCAGCGTTCCGCTCGCTGGATCGGAATCGGTGTAGTGGTAACGGCGCAGGTCCATCCATGTTTCGTTGTGTCCCCAGCCCCACTGGGCGATGTACTTCTGGGACATGATGTGGGACAGCGTCAAGCCAGCTGCCGTTGCCGGCACGACTGAGGGCGCGGCGAGGAAGTCGGCCTTCTCGGCAGCGCTGATCTGCGTCGGCGTCTGGTTGTTATCGCTGTTCCTTGCGTTGACGAAGTCGATGTGGGTCGATATCCCGTTCCTGTAGGCGGTCAGAGCCGTTGCCCTGTCTCCGGCCCTGAACGCAGCCTCCGCCTTGATGAACTGGAGCTGGGAATAGGTCATCAGCGGAATCTTCGCCTTGTTGTCGAAGAGATAACGTCCAGGAAGCCCGATGCCGCCATCGGCCGGATATCCATGAAAATTGTTTGGCCGGGCCGCAGTCGCCAAAGCGCCAAAGTCGGCAACATTGATGTCCAGCCCGGTATACTGGCCGTTGGGCGCGGGCGCCAGCATGCGGCTCATGCGCGGATCCACCACTCCGAACTGATCGCCGTTCATCAGCTTGACGATGAACGTCGTCTGCCGGTAAACCGTGATGTTGTTCCTGGTGCGCCCCCAGAAATTGATGTCGTCGTTCTGGGTGTTCGGGTACGTCAGCAGGGGATCGTCAACGTTGCCCGCAAACGATTTGTCGACTGCCGCAATTACAGCCGCCGGGTTGTAGGAGCTCTTGTTGGAATAGTGGTTGAGGTTCAATGCCAACATTGCGTTGGCGAGCTTCGTCCACTTTGCGCGGTCCCCGTTGTAGAGCTTGTCCCCGCGGGCGAGATAGGCGGGATTAACAAGCCCGTCCGTTCGCTGCAGGTTTACGATAGCGCTTTCCAGAAGCTTCTGCACTTCCTGGTATGCGTACTCCTGACTGTCATAGTTAAAAGTGAACTTGGACTGATCGATCGCTTCCTTGACGATGATCTCGCCGTGCGTGTCGGCCAGCACCTGCCAGCCCCAGGCTTTGACAATCTGGCCCACGCCGAGGAGGTCCCAGCGCTGCTCGGCCTCGGCCTTGGCGTTCATGTCGACCAGGTTCTGCCCCAGTGACCAGTAAACATCCCGCCACTGCTGGGCAGCATTGTCGCTCGAAGGGTCGTAGCCCATTCTCGTCCAGGTGGTGGTCGGACTGGCGGGCACGGTCCAGTTTTGCGTATAGCGGCCGATGAAGCGGCCGTCAAACTGCGGCGACGTCACCATCCAGTGGATTATGGGCGCCAGATAGAGATTCGGCGTGACCTCCTGGGGTGCGTTTGGATTCGTGTTGACATCCAGGAAGTCCTTGCAGCCGGCCGGCAGCGTGAGCATGCCGGCGATGAGTGCGATGTAAGTCTTTTTCATCTTGATATGCTCCCGCTTCATAGTCCGAGCCTGAGGCCAAAGTTGATTCCCCTGGGTACTGGGAAGTTGCCGAAGTCGATACCAGCCGCCCCTGATCCTCCAACCGCAGCAGTGTTTCCGCTGACGATCGGATCGAGGCCCGAGTAGTTGGTGAAGAGGAGAAGGTCGGTGCCGGTGACGAACACGCTGGCGTTCTTCGCCATTCTCTGCGGAAGAACGTAGCGCAGCGTGACATCCCGCAGTCGCAGCCAGTTGATGTCCTTTTCGATGAACAGCTCTTCGCTGATTCCGGTGTAAAACGAATTCTGGACGCCGGGCACGACAACGATGCTGTTGCGGGTCGGATTGGCGGAATTCTCCTTGCCATCTCTCAACACGCCCTTGATCACCCGCGGCTCGTTTCGATCGAGCGTGCGCTTGCTCAGCCCGCGGGCGGTGAGGAACTGCTCGGTGGCGTTGAACACGTCGCCACCCTTTCGGATATCGACGAGAAAGCTCAGGGAGAGACTCTTCCGCCTCATGCTGTTTGTGAGGCCGATCGAGAAGTCAGGCTGGCGATCGTAGCCGTAATCGATGAAAAGCGAAGACCTGAGGGGAAGGCCTGTCGTCGGGTCGATCAGCAGCTCGCCCGCAGTGTTCCTGAGATAAAACAGGCCTGTCAGCGACTGGGTGGAGAGGCCCGGTGCGGTGCCGTTCCGGACGTTACCGAACAGCCAGGTATCGGAGACGTAGGATTCCGGGATGGCATTCGGCAATGCCAGCGTCCTGCCCTTCGCCTTCTCGAAATTGGCGAGAACATCCCATGAGAAACTGGAGGAAAGAACGGGGGTTGCTCTGAGAGTCAGCTCGAGCCCGTCATTCCTGGTTTCAGCTCCGTTCAGGTTGAACAGAATGAAGCCCGTGCCGTAGCTGCCTCTGACATCGTTGACGATCTGGTCCTTGGTCTGCTTGCGGTAAACGGTCGCATCGATGCCAAGACGGTTCTTCATGAAGCTCAATTCCGTCCCGAACTCATAGGATCTGGCGAACTCCGGCTTCAGCTCGAGGTTCGGGCCGGTAAATCCATAACCGTATCCGCCATAGGATGTCGTCTTGGACTCGAGGGACGAGCGATACGCGTACGGCCTCGCATCCTTGCCGACTTCGGCGTAGGCGGCCCTCAGCTTACCCGTCATGAACCGGCCGATGCCGGGGAACGCATCCGAGAAGATGAAGCTCGTCGACACAGAGGGATAGAAAAATGAATTCTCGCCCTGCGGTATCGTGGAGGTCCAGTCGTTTCTTCCCGTCGCCGTGAGGTAGAGGAGCTCCTTGTAGGCGAGAGTCGCGCTGCCGAAGGCGCTTACGAGGCGGCGCTGCGCAATGGTGCTGCGGTTCGTGCGGAGGTTCGTGTTGTTGACAGAGACGAAGTTCGGATCGAGGAA
>JACCRL010000180.1 GCA_013813605.1 Gemmatimonadaceae bacterium | reverse complement strand
AACCAGGACTGCCGCCGCCATCCCTCTTAATCCTTTAATCGTTCGCATGAACTCTCCTCTGTCGGTGTTGACTGCATCCGGCTTATGACATTAGGACACCGACCGAGGCCGAATCCATCCCGATCAGAACGAATCGGCCACGGTCCACGCAACCCGTGTTTGTGGTCTGCCCGCCCCGCTCTGGGCGATATTCTTGCAATAATGGCTTCCGGTGACCCCGCCGCCCTCCTCGACCAGGACAACAGATGACGGACGTTGCAATTGCATCCACCGGCCTCAATGACGCCGAAGCCGGAGAGGATCTGGCCACTCAGATCCTCGAGAAGCTCAGCGGTTCATCCCCCGATGCCCTCATCGTCTTCGCCTCAGCAGAAAATGACTACGGAGCTCTGCTCCGATCGCTGCACGATCGCTGCAACCCGAAAACTCTGGTTGGGTGCTCCTCGGCGGGCGAGTTCACTACCGGCTCGAACGGAACGGGACGCACCTCGGCCATTGCCCTGCGCACGCCCGAGATGGAGTTCCGCGCTACCGTCGGGAAAGGTCTATCGAAAGGGCGCGGAGAGACGTCCCGCACCCTGCTCGAGGGATTCTCGGGACTCAAGGCCCCGGGATTTCGGTACCGCACTGCGCTCATTTTCGTTGACGCCCTCGCCGGCCACGCCGAAGAGCTGATTGACGAGCTCACGCTGGCAACGGGCGGCATGTACAAGTTCGTGGGAGGCGGTGCGGGGGACGACGGCAACTTCAAGAAGACTCACGTCTTTCACGGTCGAGAGGCCGTGACCGATGCGGCGGTCGCCCTCGAAATCCTCTCCAACAAGCCATTCGGAATCGGCGCCCGTCACGGGTGGTCGGCGACGGGCGACGCGCTCCGTGTCACCAAGTCTGACCAATCGTGCGTGGTAAGTCTCAACGTGGCACCGGCCGTCGAAGCCTTCGAGGAGCACGCCGCTGCCACCAATCAGGAATTTGACCGGGAGAATCCGCTTCCGTTTTTCCTGCACAATGTCGTCGGAGTACAGACGGAAGAAGGACACAAGCTGCGTGTTCCGCTCGGCATACAGGCGGAAGGCGGGATCATGTGTGCTGCCGAAGTGCCGACCGGTACGACTGCCCACATCATGTCGACACAGGCAAAATCAGCATCGGTGGCAGCGGCCAGTGCGGCACGCGACGCCATCGATCAGGTCGAGCGGGAAGGCTACAAGCCAAAGGCAGCGCTCTTCTTCGATTGCGTCGCTACACGCTTGCGACTCGGTGAGGATTTCGGGGATGAGCTCGATGCGGTCACCAGGGAGCTCAAATCAGCGCCGTTTGCCGGCTTCAACTCCTACGGTCAGATCGTGCGCGCGGAAGGACAGTTCAGCGGATTCCACAACTGCACCGCAGTTGTCTGTGTCATCCCGGATTAAACGAATCGATGGGCCGCGTTCGTTCAATCAGGACCGCTGGTGAGACCTGAGTTACTCGACCTCGCCGTAAGCATCGTCTCTCCCGAAACGCGCCCGGAAGCTGCAGCGCTTCTCGCGGCAGAGCTCGGTGCGGATGATCTGATACTGTTCGTGCGTGATCTCGAAGTCGGCGCACTTCTCTCTGCACCCGGTTTCGCTCAGACGCTTCCCGATGGAAAAATGTGGCGAAGCTTCCTGGCCGAGTGCGTCGAGCGCGGCCAGCATCGGGGGACGTTGCCTGTCCGCACTAGAGAGGAGCGCATCCCGGCGATTGGCTTCGCGGCGGGCCGCGATGTTGTGCTCGTTCTTCTTGGCACGGACAGCGCGCCAGCCGATATCAGCTGGATACTCAGGCTCCTCCCGTTGATCGCCGGTGTTTTTCGCGGGGAGCAATCGGCTTCGTATGCCGCGACTCAGCTGCGGCTGGTTCGTGAATCGGCGACCCGCTCGGCCCTGCTGGCCGGAACGCTGGAAAGCGCCCGACGCGAGCTCGAATCGGCTCTCGTGGCGGGCAGGCAGGCGCGCGCCGAAACCGAGAGCGTCAACGCACGGTTGAAGGAACACGCGACTGAGCTCGAGGTTGCGAACGCACAGCTCCAGGATCAGGCAATGGAGATGGAAGCGCAGGCGGCTGAGATGGAGGTCCAGGCGGACGAGCTGCAGAGAACGAACAGTGA
>JACCRL010000156.1 GCA_013813605.1 Gemmatimonadaceae bacterium | reverse complement strand
TATCTCGGCGATCTCGTTCCAACTCACGCGCACCTGCCGCTGCCGTGGATCATGGGCTACGACGTCGAGCCACTGGTCACGCTTGAGACGAAGCGGCGGATCCTCAAGCAGGCCGTCGATGAGCACTGGCTGCTCATTTTCGAGCATGATGCGATGGTTCCCTGGGGATGGGCGATGCATGATGGCAGGTCTTACAAACTTTCGGATTCTTAGTAACTCGCGCGCACTTGCTCTCTGGAGGACCAAAGCAGGGAGCCCTTAGCTTACCAACGCCGAAAGCTGTTCAGCTTCTCTTTAGGCGTTACAGTGTCTCGGATTCACGTTTGTGCCCGCCTTATGAGCCCCAGAACGCCAGTATGGAAGCTGAATAGCTTGAAATGTTGGCAAGCTTGCGGCTCCCCGCTTTGGTATTGAGAATGCCAGAAACTCCGCCACACACCATACTGCCCCTCTACTCGATAACAGCTGCCGGCTCGCCAGCTCCAACCTCCCCGCCGCCCGGCGCCGCAACCTTGCTGTCATCCCGACCCTCATCCGCCCGCTTCTCCTCCTGAACCTGCGGCAGCTCCTCCGCGGCAATCCAACCCTGTTCCAGCGCGTGCTTAGCCGCGCCAAGCGTATCCTCGGCCAGCACCAGCACCGATTTATCGGCAACGATCTCCGCGGCGAGCTTCGTCACCGCCGCTGATCTCTCGGTGCCGAGCGTGACGTCGCGGATGTAAATCGCCTTGATCCGCCCGGGAAATTCGCGCACGACCTGCTGGTAGATCTCCGGATCGTGCTGGCTCGTATCGCCAACGAGAATGAACGGCAGCTCCGGGTAGAGCTGCATGATGCTCCTGATCGAGTAGCTCTTGTGGTCGAAGTGCCGGGTCGGCGAGAGTGCGCCGGGCGCGACATCCCAGTCGCGGAGCAGGATCGGTCCCGACGGAATCTTCTGCAGTTCCATGAACTCGGCGATCACGTCATAGATGTTCCACGGACTGCTGGACACATAGAAAATCGGATTCTTCTCGTCGCCGCCCGCGCCGCGCCGCAACGCCTGATAGAAGCCGGCGACGCCAGGGAAGGGAAGCCGCGTGCGCGCGTTACCGAGCATGACCGTCCGCGCCGCCTGCAGGAAGTTGGAGACGCGGGACTGGATCACCGTATCGTCGAGGTCGCTGATCACTCCGAACCTGGCACTCGCCTTCGGGACGAGGATCTCTCCCTTGCCCTCCACTTTCTCAGTCTCGGACCGGAGCGGCGCCACCAGCTTCACCCCGTACGTCTGCCACTCGTCGCTGCTCGGCGCACTGCCCGGCGTGTCGACCCACCCGCTGAAAAAGCCTTCGTCGTCGGACTTCATCGTCGCCACCGCGCCGCGAAAATCGACGGCGAGACTGGCAAAGGGCAGCGGGTCGCTGTCGGCGCGCCGGTACGTGTTGAGAAGATTCCTCAGCGTCGAGTCGGCGTCGCTGCTTACACTCACTCCGCGGTGCTCGAGCACGCGGCCGTTGATGTGCGCGCGGACGGCGTTGCCGTACCCGCGGTAAGCGAGAATCTCGTGCGGGTCGTTGTCGAGAGCGGAGCGGACAGCGCGGGCGGCGGCGCCGAGGGTCTTGCTTACCTCGCGGCGGAGAGCGTCGAGATCGTCAGTCCATTCAGACAAGGGTCACTCGGATTTGGTTTGCTTCCTCAGCAACTTTTGTATTGAACTTGCCAGCCGCCGCGCCTCAGTCCCTACTCCGGGTCAAGGCAGAGGTTGGTACAGCTCAATCCGATTCCCCTCAGGGTCCTTGATCCACGCGAACCGCCCGTAATCAAAGTCCTCGGTCTTCTCGACAACGATGCCATCGCCCTTGAGCTGATCGAGGAACCCCGGCAGATCGCGAACGCGGTAGTTAATCACGCACTCGCGACGCTCCGGCGGGAGCGGGACCTTGGACGCGCTCACGGAGAACACGGTAGAGTCGATGCGAGAGGAATCGCCGAGGCTACGGTACCTGAACTCGGTGCCGTACACCTTCCCCTCCTCGTATGTCTCGAGCTTGATCCCGAAGTGCCGCGCGTACCACTGGCCGAGCGTCTTGGCATCGTTGGCGTAAATGAACACGCCGCCGATGCCATCGACCGAGATCCTTTTCTGGCTCTTGCTGCCGATCGGTCCCTTGCTGCTCATTCCGCCAATCTAGGGGTGCTGGCGCGGCACCGTAAGTCACTGTCACAGCTTGCAATACGCCTCTAGAGGCCCTATTTTCACAGGACAATGCAATAAGCGGGAGGCCGACCCGGCCGTCCCCACCCTTTGGCCCTCGCTCCGGCGAGGCGTGCTACAGGAGTTCAGCGGTTTCGGGCGCTGCCTGTTCGTGGGCGTGCTCCGTCGCGCGGGCTCCTTACACAGGGGTCCGCGTTTTCTTTTTCTTCTCCAAAGGATAGGCGTATTCAGGACACCACCAAGCGCGTTCGCGTCAACAAGCAGATCCGCATCAGTCCAATTCGTGTGATTGCCGCCGACGGGGCGCAGCTCGGAATCATGGAAGTCGATGTAGCCCTCGCCGCGGCAATTGAGCAGGGGCTCGATCTGGTCGAAGTCGCGCCGATGGCGAGGCCGCCCGTCGCCCGCATCATGGACTACGGGAAGTTCAAGTTCGAGCAGGCGAAGATGGCCCGCCAGGCGAAGAAGAAGCAGCACGTGATCCATCTCAAGGAAGTGAAGTACCGCCCTGGGATCGAGGAGCACGACTTCATGACGAAGACGCGCCACGCACGTGAATTTCTTGCGGAAGGAAACAAGGTGAAGGTGACGCTGATGTTCCGCGGGCGGCAGATCGCCCACCCGGAGCTTGGACGTCAGGTAGTGAATCGGGTGGCGACGGAGCTGGCCGATGTTTCAAAGATCGAGAGCGACCCGAAGTTTGAAGGAAAGTTCATGACCATGATCCTCGCGCCGAAGTAGGTCACTCCGGCGGGATCGACATAAAAGGGAACAGCAATGCCGAAGATGAAGACCCACAAGGGCGCGAAGAAGCGCTTCTCGATCACCGGATCGGGCAAGGTGAAGCGGATGAAGGCGTTCAAGAGCCACATCCTCACCAAGAAGACATCGAAGAGAAAGCGCCGCCTGCGGCAGAGCACGACGATCGGGACCAACGGCGAAGCGAAGAACATCAAGCGCCTGCTACAGGCGTAAGGGAGCACATACATGCCACGCGTCAGATCAAACGTTGCGCGACTGAAGCGCAAGAAGCAGGTGATGAAGGCGGCCCGCGGAGCGTTCGGGGCACGCAGCAAGCTTTGGAAGGCCGCAAAGGAGAACGTCGAGCGCGGCTGGAAGTACGCGTACCGCGACCGCAAGAACAAGAAGCGCGATTTCCGCAAGCTGTGGATCGTCCGCATCAACGCGGGCGCCCATCTGCACGGGATGTCGTACAGCGTGTTCATGCACGGCCTCAAGAAGGCGGGGATCGAGATCGACCGTAAGGTTCTGTCCGATATCGCAATCAACGACGCCGCGGGGTTTGGCGCCATCGCCGACAAGGTGCGCTCCGCACTCGACGCCGCGTAACGAATTCCGTATTTCATGGGACTCTACCGGCTGCAGGCGCAGCGGGTAGGGTCCTTTGTCTTTTCAGCCATGAACCTACTCTGACGACGTGACGCTCTCCGAATTCCAGCGACTCGCATCGGGCATTGCCGATGAGGGCGAGAAGCTCGTCGCCGCCGCACAGGATGCCGCCGGTCTCGAGGAGGCGCGCACCGCGCTCGTCGGGCGGAAGGCTGGGCGACTTCCCGAGCTGATGAAGCAGTTGCCGTCGCTCCCCCCTGAAGAGCGGAAGGAAGCCGGAGCGGCGATCAACTCGGTCAAGCAGAAGCTGGAAGAGCTTCTCGACGCTCGGCGCGCCGCGCTGACGACCACTGCGCCGGACGATCGCAGCATCGACCTGACCATGCCGGCGCGCCGGCGCTGGAAGGGCGCGCGTCACCCCGTCACGCTCGTTATCGACGAGATCCAGGACATCTTCCGCGAGCTCGGCTTCACGATCGCGCTCGGGCCCGAAGCGGAGACGGAGTGGTACAACTTCACCGCTCTCAACTTCCCGCCCGACCACCCCGCGCTCGACATGCATGACACGCTGTACCTCGACGAGGGGGTCGTGCTCCGCACGCACACGTCGCCGGTGCAGATCAGGACGATGCAAAAGAACAAGCCGCCCATCCGCGTCCTGAGCCCGGGCAACTGTTACCGCCGGGACTTCTTCGATGCGTCGCACGCGCCGATGTTCGCGCAGATCGAGGGACTCGCCATCGATGAAGGCGTGAGCTTCGTGGACCTCAAGGGAACGCTGACGCACTTCGCCAACAAGTTCTTCGGCAAGACGAAGACGCGTTTCCGCCCGAGCTTCTTCCCGTTCACCGAGCCGTCGGCGGAGATGGACGTCGAGTGCCAGCTGTGTCACGGCTCCGGCTGCCCCGGCTGCAAGAACACGGGCTGGATGGAGATACTCGGCTCCGGCATGGTCCATCCGCGCGTGCTCACGGCGGCGGGGATAGACGCCGAGCGTTATTCGGGGTGGGCGTTCGGGATGGGACCGGCGCGGATCGCGATGCTGCGCTACGACATCCCCGACATCCGCATCCTCTACGATTCGGACGTGCGCTTCCTGGAGCAGATCGCGCGATGAACGCGTCGTACGAGTGGCTGCGCGCGTTCGTGCCGTTCGACCTTTCTCCGCAGGCACTGCGCGACCTGCTGACGTCGCGCTGCGCGACGGTGGAAGAGGTGATCGCGCTGAGGGACGACCTGAGGGATATCGTCATCGGCCGGGTGGTAGAGGCGGGCAAGCATCCCAACTCGGACCATCTGTGGGTGACGAAGGTGGATGCGGGCACCGGTGACCTTCGCGACGTGGTGTGCGGCGCGCCGGTCGTCACCGTGGGCACGCTTTATCCATTTGCGCCGGTGGGCGCGGTGCTGCCGGGCGGCCTCAGGATCGAGAAGCGTAAGATCCGCGGCGAGACATCGGCCGGGATGCTCTGCTCGGCGCGGGAGCTCGGGCTCGGCCAGGATCACGAGGGCATCATGGCGCTCGACATCGATGCGGCTCCGGGCACTCGCTTTCTCGATGCGATTTATGCCGGTGACACGAGGCTTGTCATCGACGTGCTGCCAAATCGTCCCGACCTGTTGTCGCACGAAGGGCTGGCGCGTGAGATCGCCGCCGCGGTCGGGGCCGATATGGCGAGACCGGAGATCCCTGACGAGAGGCCGCTCGTCGTGCGTACGAACACGATGAAGGCGACCGAGGGCCGCGTCGGAGATTTCACCGTGCGCCTCGAGGATACTGACGGCTGTGTGCGCTACGCGGCGGCGCTCATCACCGGGGTGAAGGTCGGCCCAAGTCCCGCCTGGCTGGTGAGCCGCATCGAGGCGGCCGGTGCGCGCTCCATCAACAACGTCGTGGACGCGACGAACTATATGCTGCACGGATTCGGGCAGCCGATGCACGCGTTCGACGCCGGGAAGCTGGCCGGCAACCGCGTGGTGGTGCGCCGCAACAAGCTAGGCGAAAAGATCACCACGCTCGACGGAGTGTCGAGGGAGCTCGATTGCGACGCGGTTGTCATCGCCGACGGCGAAGTGGCGCAGGCGGTGGGCGGAGTCATCGGCGGGAAGGGAAGCGAAGTCACCGACGCGACGACGGAGATACTGCTCGAGGCGGCCGCGTTCCGTCCGGCGCGCATCAGGGCGGCGCGGCGTTCGCTCGGGATATCAACGGATGCGAGCTATCGCTTCGAGCGGAGCGTAAACGTTGATGCGATTCCCGGGCTGCTCGACTAAGCGGTGCGGCTGATACTCGCCGTCGCGAACACCTCCTGCGAGGCGAATTATCAGCTCGACTGCGTAGGCCAGCCTGTCAGGTATGGCGGCGACATCGACGCCTCGCTCGAACCTGTAGCTCGCATCTGTAGAGATACCGAGTGAGCGTCGCGTTGCGCGAACAGCCGCCGGATCGAAGGCAGCAACTTCGAGCAGGATGTCAG
>JACCRL010000153.1 GCA_013813605.1 Gemmatimonadaceae bacterium | reverse complement strand
GCCTGGACGATACCCGAGGTCACTTTCCCCTCTTCCCCGCCGGCGCGTCGAGCGAGAGCAGGTACCGCCGCTTCTCGAGCATCGCATCGACATCGCGGTCGAGGGCAGTAAGCGTCTGGTCTGTCGTCGCCGCGCCGCGGATGGCGCGCTCGCCGTGCTCGAAGATGCTGGTGGCGATCTCTTCCCACTCCGGCACCTGCGGCAGCGGCGCGACGCGGTCGAGCTGGGCGCGGAAGGCCTGCGTGTACTTGTTGTTGGCGAGCGCGGTGTCCTGCCACGCTGTCTTGCGCGGCGGAAGATCTCCCGTGAGCCGATAGAACTCGAGCTGTATTTCGGGCCGCGAGAGATACTCCATCAACGCCCACGCTTCCTTTTTGCGATTCGACGCCTTGAAGAGCGACAGGCTCGCGCCCGCCGCCATCGACACGCCGGGACCATCGACGCCCGGCATCGGTGCCGTCATCCACTTGTCCTGCACATCCTTGCCAAGCCGGTTCCTGAACTCGCCGATGTACCACGGGCCGCTGATGTACATCGCGATGTTGCCGCGCTCGAACTCCTGGAAGAGATTCGAGATCTGCGAGCTGCTCACCGGAGGTGCGAGACCAAGGCGGAAGAAATCGAGATAGAACTCGAACGCCTTACGAAACTTCGGGTCGCGGAACGCGCCGTACCTCCCGCCGTCCTTGAGGATCGGCGAGCCCGTCTCCAGCGCGAAACCCACCGGCTGCGGCCACTCGTTGGTCGGCATCAGCATCGGGAACTGCCGCGCGGTCATCTGCGACTTGATCTTCTTCATGCACGTGACCCACTCGGCCCACGTCTCCGGCATCCTGGTGTAGCCAGCCTTCGCGAGGATGTCCGACCGGTAGAAGATCAACCGCGTGTCGACATACCAGGGAATTCCGTACGTCTTGCCGCCGACGACGTTGGTCTTCCAGATGCCGGGGAAGAAGTCGTCGCGCCGGATGACCTTGGAGCGCGCCGCCATCTCGTCGAGCGGCTCGAGCGCGTTCAGGGCGACGAACTCGGGAACCCAGGTATTGCCGAGCATGGCGAGGTCAGGCGTCGCTTCGCCGACGTAAGCGGTAAGCATCTTCTCGTGCGCTGCCGTCCACGGAATCTGCTGCACCTCTACACGGACGCCGGGGTTCTCTTTTTCGAAAGCCGGCATGAGCTGGGTGACTACTTCACCTTCGCGTCCCATCGCCCAGAGGCGGATTACCTTCTCATCCCCCGCCGACGCGGGCGAGCATCCGAACAGGATCGCAGCGAGCACCAGGGCCGCGCCAAGCTGCGGCGACGCCTGGGCGCCGGATTGAACTGACCCGGCGACGACAGTCTCATTCCTGACGTTCATGACGGCTGGCTAGTCCCCGAGCCAGCCGCCGGTGAACCCCGCTCTCTTCAGCCCAGCGACGATGTACGGATTCTTTTTCATCGTCTTCCAGATCAGCTCACTGCGGTAATTCTCGATCATCGCCACGATCGGTCCCTGGTCGATGCCGAGGAAATCGGTGTCGAACCACCCAACGCCCGGTACGACCTTGCCGTGCTGTGGCGTGAAGGCAACGTCGAAGGTCGGATTGAACGAGTCGAGAAATCCGTAATTCGTGAACAGGTTGTCGCCGTACTTTTCGCGAATCGCCACCAGTGCCGGAACGGTTATCTCTGGTGCAAAGGGGATCGACCCGCCGAGCGCCGTCGGGCCCAGCGTCCCATCATCCCTGATTTCACCCGCGGCGGCGCCGCGAGCCGAGTAAGTGAAAAAGAGTCTCGGCCGTCCGGCGATCGTTATCGTCGTGTCCTTCGGGCCATCCACCGCGGTCAATCCCCAGATGTTGGGGCCGTAGTCCTTCCAGCGGCCCGGATTGTCAATGGCGTACGATCGCTGCGAAATGGTCGCCCGGCGCGAATTCTCGAAGTAGTCGATCCCCTTGCCGCGCATGAACTCGTCCTGGATGCCACGGAAGTCGATCCAGACCTGCGAGTACTGGTGGCCGAAGAGCGGCGCGAAGTTGAGATGCGTCTGTCCGTAGAACTCCGCCCACTGATATGTCTTCGTCCACTCTTTCCACGCCGACGCATCGATTGGATGAGTTGGAGAGCCGAGCGCGAGTATGTAGAGAATCATTCCCTCGTTGAGGCCGTTCCTGTCGTACTTGATGTAGCCGGTCTCGGGATGCCATCCCATGCTGACAAATGGGGCGCGCGGCCTGATCCACTGCCAGTCGATGCGGAGGTAGAGCGAGTCGGCGTACGCGCGGATCGCGTTCTCGGTTGGATTCGCCAGCGTGAAATACGATTGGCAAAAGAGCGCGCCGGCTAGCAGCAGCGATGTGT
>JACCRL010000146.1 GCA_013813605.1 Gemmatimonadaceae bacterium | reverse complement strand
TGGAACAGATTCTCAACCGCCAGCAGGCAGAGCTCGTCGCCCTCGAGCGGGGCCTCGTGCTGCGCGTGCGCGACGCCTTGGCGAAGTCCGACGGAGCTCGCGCCGACCTCGAGCGCCTCGCTTCCCTCGTTAATGAGATGGACGAGCTCTTCCTCCTCGTCGTCGTCGGCGAGTACAACAGCGGCAAGAGCACGTTCATTAACTCACTTCTGGGCGACGAAGTCTTCGCGATGGGCGACCTGCCGACGACGCGCGCAATCTCCATTCTCCGTTACGGCGAGGCGGGCCCTCCGGAATCGATCGGCGAACACGTGCAGCTGTACCACTATCCGCTCGAGGTGCTGCGCGACCTCGACATCGTCGATACGCCCGGCACCAACTCGATAGAGCGCATGGAAGAGGCGATCACGCGCGAGTTCGTGCCCCGCGCAGATCTCATCCTGTTCGTGACCAGCCTGTTGCAGCCGCTCACGGCGAGCGAGCTCGACTTCCTCACCCACATCCGCGAGTGGGGGAAGAAGGTGGTGTTCGTCGTCAACGGCATCGATCGCCGCAACAGCGACGAGCAGCTGGACCGCGTGCGCGAATACCTCACGCGTGAGATAACGACGAGACTGGGTGCGGCGGCGCCGACTCTTTACTTCATCAGCGCGCTGCAGGCTCTGCGCGGCAAGTTGGCGGCGCGACCTGGCGGGACAGGCCAGGTGTCGACGGCTGACCATGCTGGTGCTCCCGCAGCGACTGATGCGCGCAACGAATACCCCGCGCTAGAGCGTTACGTCCTCGAGACGCTCCGCGAAACGGAACGAGTGCGGCTCAAGCTCCTCACGCCGCTCGGCGTTCTGCGCCACGTTCTGAAGTCGAACCTGGCGGCACTGGATACCCGGCTGACCGTCGTTCACGAGGACGCACGAGTCCTGCGCTCCATCCGCGAGCAGCTGACGGCGTACTCGCTGGAGATGCGAACGGATTCGGAGCGTTATCTGATCGAGATGCGCAACGTGCTTTACGAGCTCGAGCGGCGCGGCAGAAGCTGGTTCGAGCGGACGATCAGGATCGGTAACGCCTTGCTGCTTCGCAACAAGGACGCCGTCGAGAACCGATTCCGCGCCGAAGTGGTGCAGGACGCGCCCCAGCAGATCGAGGGGGTAGTGCACCGCATGGTCGACTGGACCGTGCAGCGTAACCTGAAGCTTTGGCGCACCGTGTTTGCCGAGCTGGACGCGCACACCGCGCGGCTTCGCGAATCGGGAGCGCTGGCGCCGGACGGCGATACCGAGTTCCAGTACAACCGCGAGGAGCTCTTTGCCCGCCTTCGCGAGCCGGTTGAGAGGCGCCTGGACGAGTTCGATACCGAGCGGGAAGCGCGCGAGATCGTCAATTCCGTAAAGGAAGCAGTCATGAGCGCTTTCGGCGTAAACGTGCTCGCGCTTGGACTTGGCAGCATTCTCGTCGCCGCCTTCACGACGGCGGCGCTCGACTTCACCGGCGTGCTCACCGCCACGCTGTTCGCCATCGCCTGGTGGCTCATCATCCCGGCGCGGCGCAAGCAGCTGGTGAAGGAGTTTGAGGAAAAAATCTCGAAGCTGAACGAGGACCTGGCTACGCTTCTCAGCACGAAATTCGAGGAGCAGCTTGGCCGCTACGAACGACAGCTACTCGAGGTAGTCGCGCCCTACGAGAGATTTCTTGAAACCGAGCGCGTGAAGCTGGAGGGCGCGACGAAGGCGCTCCGGGAGGCCGAGCAGGAAGTCATCGCACTGGAGCGGCGCGTCATCGAGACCTTCCCGGAGCAGCAGCTGGCGACAGGCTGATGGAAGCGTCGCCGGAGCTACGAGTCGGCTTTTGCTTTTGAGTCGGCCTGCCGCCGATCGACTTCCGCGTCGAATTGTCTCCACACTCGCTCGATGTCAGAAGGCGAAACGTGTACGGGTGAGCCCGACAGAATGCCGGTGACGTTCCTGAAGGCGCGGCCCATCTGCATTCCGCCCTTGTCGATGGTGAACTCGCGGATCGCCTTGTCGTGCCACGAGCCGCGCATCTTGAGCACGGTCAGACCGCGCTTCATGTCCCCGAACATCTCGACATAGCGGAGCAGGATTATCGAATCCGTGAGCGTCGAGATGTGTGACTCGGTAATCGAGTCTCCACCCATGAGACTGGCGGTGGTGGAGGTGAACATCCCGGTGATCTCCTGATGCTTGATGAACGACGTCAACCCGATCACGAACTCACGGAACGCCTTGGCCGTGCCGACGTTCTCGAGCGCGGACAGGCTGTCGAGCGCCACGCGCTTCGGCTTGAATTCGTTGATGATGGCCTGAATGGTGACCAGCCAGTCCTCAAGCCCCTGCACGTCCGGATAGTCACAGACCACCTTGAGCAAGCCCTCCCGTTCCATCGTCTCAAAATCGAATCCCCAGCCCCTCGCGTTCCTCACGAGCTGGTCCCGGCTCTCTTCGAACGCGAGCAGCAGGCACTTCTCGCCCTCCGCCACGCCACCCTGGAGAAATTGAGCAACTGTCAGCGTCTTTCCCGTGCCGGTGGCGCCCGACACGAGCGTCACTGAGTCGCGAAAGAATCCGCCCCCGGACATTTCATCGAGTGCCGGATTTCCAGAGGAGATCCGCAGGTCCGACGATTTCATGCTGAGTTGCATTGCCGACAGCGGGATGACAATCACACCGCCGTGGGGTACGATCGTGAACGGATATTCACCCTTCTGGTGATCGCAGCCGCGGAACTTGAGGATTTCTATCGTCCGCCGGCGCGTTTCGGCTTCAAGCGCGTTGCGAAGAATCATCACGTTGTCGGCGATGAATTCCTCGACACCGAAGCGGGCGACGGGGCCGTGGTCGTCCGTCCGCTCGGCGGTGAGCACCGCGGTCACTCCCATGGCCTTGAGCGCGGCGGAGATGCGGAACAGTTCCGACCGGACCATTGCCTGATCCGAGAACTGCGAGAACACCGCGCCCAGCGAATCAACTGCTACGCGCGTCGCCTTCACTTTTCTGACGGCGTTTTCCACGCGTGCCACCAGGGCACCGAGGTCAAAACTGCCAGCTTCCACCGAGTCGATGTGCGGGTCCGGCGATGCGTCCACGAAGGTCAGCATTCCGTCTTTCTCCCACTGGGCGAGGTCCCAGCCGAAGCTGCGCATGTTCCTTCGGATGTCGTCGGCGGCCTCCTCGAAAGTCACAAAGACTCCGGGCTCGCCCAGCTCGATTCCTGCCGCCAGAAAGTGCACCGCAAAGACGGTCTTGCCACTCCCGGCGGTACCGGAGATAAGTGTGGTGCGGTTCTTCGGTAGCCCGCCCTTGGCGATGATATCGAGGCTGGAGATTCCGGTACGCAGCTTTTGAACAGCCGGATGGGCGGCGTTGATTGTCATCAGGCCGCCGGAGGGATGACGGCGTCCGGCGACTGCGATTGAACGGCCAGCCCCAGCAGCACCTTTTCCTTGTCCGACAGATCGCCGATTACGCGGCGCAACGGCAGCGGCAGCTGCTTGATCAGCGTCGGCGTCGCAAGGATCTTCTCGTCCTCCGCGCGCTGCGGTTGCTGGAGCACATCCACGATCTCGAGCTCATATTGTCCCTTGAGCTCGTTCTCACAGAGGCGCTGGAGATTGGCAATCGCCGTGCTGGTACGCGCACTGGTGCCAGTCACGTACAGTGTCAACCGATATTTGGACAGGAATCCTCCAGCCTCGTCGGGTCGTGGATCACCCCTTTGCAGTAGCAATGCGCTTGCCACACTGGCACGGCAGCCCGGCCCGCTCGTTGCACTATTCTGGAGCGAATTACGTCCAGGATTCAGCGCCACGAACCCATAACCGACTCCTCAGGCCCGGGGGGTCTGGAGCGGACGATCCCCGAGACCGAGCCCCCACGCGCCAGGCCCGCCGCGAGCCTGCGCCTTATCATCC
>JACCRL010000221.1 GCA_013813605.1 Gemmatimonadaceae bacterium | reverse complement strand
GGTGCTCGCTGCCGATCTCCTCCTCCCCCTCGAACAGCACGACGATGTTGAGCGGCAGCTTCCTGCGCACCGCGAGGTGCGCCTCGAGCGCCTTGATGTGGAGAAAGAGCTGTCCCTTGTCGTCAACTGAGCCGCGCGCGTAGATCTTTCCGTCGCGGACGGTCGGCTCGAAAGGCGGCGATGTCCAGAGGTCGAGCGGCTCCACCGGCTGTACATCGTAGTGACCGTAGATCAACACCGTTGGCGCGCCCGGCGCATTCCGCCATTCGCCGACGACGACGGGATGACCTTCCGTCTTGTATATCTTCGCCGGAACTCCGATGCGGTCGAGGGACGCCTTTACCCAGTCTGCCGCCTTTGCCGTGTCGGCGTTGTGGTCGGACTTGGCGCTTACGCTCGGAATGCGAAGGAACTCGAACAGCTCGTCGCGAATGCGCGCGTCGTTGTCGGTGAGAAACTTCTCCAGGTCCTTCGAATCGCGTTTGGTCATTTCTGTCGTTGAGGTTGCGGACATCAGCGGACGGTGATTGGTCGTGTAAGCAACGCGACTCCAGCGAAAGTCGCGCCTAAGCAGAGGCTGAAGCTGAGGAGCGAGTACGCAGCGGCACGGCCGTACTCCCCGCCCTCGATCAGGCCGACGGTTTCGACGCTGAAGGTCGAGAACGTCGTGAAACCGCCGCAGAACCCGACCAGCAGCGCGGCGCGCAGGTGGGCGGACCCCTCAATGTTCATGAAGTGCCGCACGAGCACCCCCGCCAGGAAGCAGCCCGCGACGTTCACGAACAGGGTGCCAATCGGGAAGCCGGTTCCACTGGCTCGCTGAACCGACCCGCCGAGCAGGTAGCGAAGAAGCGAGCCGCCGGCACCGCCCAGGGCGACGAGAAGAAGCGTCATGCGGGTAGAGTTATCCCCGGACCGCCGACTACACAACCGCGGCGCACAGGTTGCGTTCTTTTCTACCCATGGCAAACCGCCTCGCGAACGAAACCAGTCCCTACCTGCTCCAGCACGCCGACAATCCCGTGGACTGGTACCCGTGGGGACCCGAAGCGCTGGAGAAATCCCGCGCTGAGAACAAGCCGATCCTGCTCAGTATCGGCTACGCCGCCTGCCACTGGTGTCACGTGATGGCGCACGAGTCTTTCGAGGACGAGGCCACCGCAGGCGTGATGAACGAGCACTTCGTCAACATCAAGGTCGACCGCGAGGAGCGTCCCGATATCGATGGCATTTACATGCAGGCGGTGCAGGCGATGACGGGCCACGGCGGATGGCCGATGACGATGTTCCTGATGCCGGATGGGAGCCCCTTTTACGGCGGGACGTACTTTCCGCCGGACGACAGGCAGGGAATGCCTTCGTTCACGAAGGTGCTGCAGTCGGTGGCCGAGGCATACAGCGAGCGGAAGGATGGTGTAGAGAAGAGCGCGGCGCAGATTCGGCAGATCTACGCGGATAATCTCGTCAGGTCGCGCTCGACCGGCTCGCTCTCGCCACAAACGCTGGAGCTCGCCTATCGCGGCTCCGCGCAGCGATACGATGCGCGGAACGGCGGCTTCGGCGGCGCGCCGAAATTCCCCGCTACGATGTCGCTCGACTTTCTGCTGCGCTACTGGAAGCGGTCCGGAACGGCGTACGCGCTCGAGATGGTGGCGGATTCGTTCAGGAAGATGGCGCGCGGCGGCATTTACGATCAGGTCGGCGGCGGCTTTTCCCGTTACGCCGTCGATGCCGTTTGGCTCGTTCCGCACTTTGAGAAGATGCTTTACGACAACGCGCTGCTCGTGCGGCTGGGAGCGCATCTGTGGCAGGCGACCAAGGACGCCGAGGTGCGGCGCGTTACCGAGGAGACGGTCACCTGGCTGCGTCGCGAGATGACCTCGCCCGCGGGCGGCTTCTACTCCTCCCTCGACGCGGACAGCGAAGGGCACGAGGGAAAGTTCTACGTCTGGACCGAGGAAGAGCTCGACTCCGTGCTGGGCAACGACGCCAAAGTCTTCAAGGCATTCTACGGCGTGACGCGCGCGGGAAACTTCGAGGGGAAGAACATCCTCTTCGTCGGCGCCGACCCACGGATGGGCGCGTCCCGGGCGGGGATACCGCTCGAAGATCTCACCGTCATTCTCGAGCGTGCGAAATCGAAGCTGTACGAAGTACGCTCCAGACGGGTGTGGCCTGGTCGTGACGAGAAGATCATCGCCGCCTGGAACGGCCTGATGCTCCGCGGCCTTTCCGCCGCGGCGCGGTCGTTCGGAAATAGCGACATCGCCGCGCTCGCACTCGCCAACGGCGGGTTTCTCTGGCGGGAGATGGTTAAGGAAGGGAGAGTTATGCGCTCGCACAAAGGCGGCGTCACCCGAATCCTCGGCTTTCTCGAGGACCAGGCGGCCGTCGGCCTCGGGTTCCTTTCCGTTTACGAGCTAACCTACGACGACAGCTGGGTGCAGCGCGCGCGACAGGTTGCCGACCGCATGATCGATCTCTTCTGGGACAATCACGCCGGCTCCTTCTTCGATACGGCGCGCGACGCGGAACAGCTCATTACTCGCCCGCGCGATGTGACCGACAACGCCACGCCATCCGGTACATCGCTGGCGGTCGACCTCCTCCTCCAGCTCGCCGAGCTGCAGCAGGACAGCGAGCTGCGGAGGCGAGCTGCGTTCGTTCTCGAGGCGCTCGCCGAGCCGATCACCAAACATCCGTCGGCGTTCGGGCACATGCTCGGCGCCGCCGACATGACAGTGCACGGCGCCATCGAAGTGGCGCTGGTGGGTGACCGCGACGATCCGGCGTTCCGAGCACTGGAGCACGTAGTAGCAACTGAGTACGTTCCCTCGCTCGTGCTTGCGGCCGGATCCGGGTCTGGCGCGAGTGAAGTGCGGCTGCTCGACGGTCGTCAGATAACGGGAGGGAAGCCCACGGCCTATGTGTGCCGCGCTTACACCTGCGATGCTCCCGTTACCGAGCCGTCTGCTCTTGCCGCGCAGCTTGTTGCCGCGGCGAGAGCGGTGACAACGACATAGGAGAGTGGATGGATCGGCTCAATCGGTTTGCGGCGCAGGTCTACGGATACGCGGTGTGCCTGATTGCCGTCATCACCTTGCTGATATCGCTCAAGAGCGTGATCGACGCGGTGTTCGACCTTAGCGATCCGCTCCGCGCAAATGGCGGCGCGTACGGCAGGTCGGGTCGGCCCCTATCGTCGTTTGAGCTGTACAAGCTGGAGTCACGGCGAAGTGGCGCACGTGATACGCGGTACCCGCGCGAGCCGATGGCCGTGGATGAGACGACCGCCCCGTCGAAGAGCCAGGGTGACACGGTGACCACCGACGCGGAGCTTCGGCAGCTGTACAACGCCGAACGCGAGGAGCGCATCGGCGACGCGAAGTTCCGGGCGATGCGCTCGCTCGTCGGCTCGATCCTGCTGGCGCTGCTCGCGTCGGTGCTGTTCTGGGTGCATTGGCGGTGGCTGCGGGGAATTACTGGCGCGCCAAGCACCGTCTAGGTGGCCGATCCGCAGCCGAGCTTCACCCGCGGACTGTTCGCGGGAGTAGTTCACGACTCGCTTCTCTTTCCCTACCCGAAGCGTCTCGACCTGCGTGACGCTGATGAGGCGCGGACGGTGCGAAAGATCATCAGGCGTCTGCGCGAGCTCGATGGCAATCTCATCGACTCGGCGAAGTTCGACGAAGAGGAGACGATCGGCGATGAGGTGATCGCCGAGTTCGCGCGCATGGGCATGCTCGCGCTCACTATCCCGAAGAAATACGGCGGGCTCGAGCTCTCCTCCTCGGCGTATGCGAGAGTGTTCGCGGCGCTTTCCAGCATCGATGCCTCACTCGCCGTGCTCGTCGGCGTGCACTGCGGGCTCGGCGCCAAGGCAATCGTGCTTCATGGGAACGATGCCCAGAAGGAGCGCTACCTTCCGCCCCTCGCGCGCGGTGATTTCCTTGCCGCTTATGCGTTGACGGAGCCGGAGGTCGGCTCGGATGCGCAGAACATGCGCGCCACGGCAACGGTGCAGCCGGATGGGTCGTGGAGGCTCAATGGCCGCAAGATCTGGATCGGGAACGGTCACCGCGCCGGAGTGATCGCGACGTTCGCACAGGCGACCGTCGAGCGCCGCGGTGAAAGCGTGCCGAGGCTGACAGCGTTTCTCATCCGGCCCGACATGCCCGGCTTCCGCGTTGTCGGCACTGTGCGCAAGCTCGGCATTCGGGGTTCGACGCAGGCCGAGCTCAGCTACGAAGATCTCTCCGTGCCGGCGGACCATCTGCTGGGCAGCATCGGCCGCGGCTTCAGCGTCGCGGTGCACGTACTGAACGCTGGACGCCTCACGCTCGCCGCCGGGTGCACGGGCGGCGCGAAGAAGACGCTGGAAAAGATGACGAGCTACGCGGAGGAAAGGGTGCAGTTCGGTCATCCGCTGGCCGATTTCGAGATCACGCAGCGGAAGCTGTCTCGTCTCGCATGCGACATCTACGCGTCGGACGCGATGCTGGGCATTCTGGCGTCGCTGATCGAGCGCGGCGACAACGACTACTCGCTCGAGGCGGCGTGCGCCAAGGTCTTCGCCAGCGAGCTGGTGTGGCGGGCCGCCGACGACATGGTGCAGCTCGCCGGCGGGCGTGGGTTCGTAAAGCCGTATCCGTACGAGAGAATCCTTCGCGACTCGCGCATCAACCGGATCTTCGAGGGTGCGAACGAGGTGCTGCGGCTGTTCATCGCGCTGAACGGCGTGCAGGCACCGGCCGATGCGCTCAAGGAAGTCGGCTCGGCGCTACGGCGCCCGCTGCGCAATCTCGGGCTGCTCGGCGGCTACGCGACGTCGCGTGTGCGGCTACGGCTTGGCGCGACGTCGACGCTCGACATCGGTGTCCACGAGCAGCTGAGGAAACACAAGGAATTTTTCGAGAAGCACATCGCCGAGCTGGGCGGGGCGACTGATCGCAGCATCATCCGGCATCGGGAGAAGATCATCGACCGGCAGCTGGTGCTGGAGCGGCTGGCCAACATGGCGATCGACATGTTCGCGACGGCATGCGTGATCGCGCGGACGCAGAGTCTGATCGACGAGCGTGGCGTGGAGAAGTGCGGGCGGGAGATCGCGTTGTGCGGGCTGTTCTGCGTCGAGGCGGGGCGGCGGTTTCGCGGAAATCGCGAGCGGCTGGATGCGCGCGAGGAAGGGGTGGATGATGGCAGGCGGGCGGTTGCGGCGGATGTCCGGTTGGGGAAAGGTTATTTCGTCACTGATGCCATCCTCGAGGAGTGAGAACTAGTGCCCGGACCCCTCGCATCTGTGGATTTCTCAGGTGCCTTTCGCTGTTCCTGATCCCAGCGTCAGCGTCGGAACGAATTTTGGCGGCCGCCGGTGCTTCGTCGCCTGCTCGTAGGCATAGGCGATCCCGATCAGCTTCGGTTCGCTCCACGCGCGGCCCATGAAGGAGATACCGACCGGCAGCCCATGCACGTAGCCGGCGGGAACGCTGATGTTGGGATAACCAGCGACGGCCGCCGCCGTCGAGCTCGCGCCGCTGAAATGATCTCCATTGATCAAGTCAGTGGGCCACGCCGGGCTTCCCGTCGGCGCGACGATCGCATCGAGACGATGCTTGTCCATCACCGCGTCGATTCCCTCCGCGCGCGACATCCTGAGGTTCATCGCCAGCGCCGCGCGATACTTCCTGCTCGTGAGCGGCCCCTTCTTCTGCGCCATCAGCATGATCTCCTGGCCGAACCAGGGCATTTCCTGCTCGCGGTGCCGCTCGTTGTAGTCGATGATGTCCTGCAGGGATTTCACCGGTGCTTTGGGGCCGAGTGACGCGAGATAGGCGTTGAGGTCGGCCTTGAACTCGTAAAGCAGCACCTCGAACTCGCTGTCGTCGAACTTGCCGGCGGTGGGGATGTTCGCCGGATCGATGACCACCGCGCCGCCCTGCTTCAACGCATCGATAGCGACGTCAATCGTCTTGTCGGTGACATCGCTGTATCCGAAGTATCTCGTGCGGGCAACGCCGATGCGCGCTCCGCGAAGCGCTCCCGCATCGAGTGACCGCGTGTAATCGGGATGTGACTTCCCGGCGCTGCCGCGGGTCGCGCTGTCACGCGGGTCGACGCCAGCGAGCACATTCAGCATGATCGCAGCGTCGCGCACCGTTCTCGCCATCGGTCCGGCGGTATCCTGGCTGTGCGCGATCGGAATAATCCCCGCTCGGCTCACCAGTCCAAGCGTCGGCTTGATACCGACGACGCCATTGGCGGACGCCGGGCAGACGATTGAGCCGTCTGTTTCCGTGCCGACGGCAAGGGGGCAATAGTTCGCCGAGACCGCTGCGGCGGAACCGGAGCTCGAGCCGCACGGATTTCTGTCGAGAACGTACGGATTCTTCGCCTGCCCGCCGCGCCCACTCCATCCACTCGACGAATGCGTCGAGCGGAAGTTCGCCCACTCGCTGAGGTTGGCCTTGCCGAGTATCACGGCGCCCGCCTCGCGCAGCCTTTGCGCGACGAAGGCATCGCGCAACGGAATCGAGCCCTCGAGCGCGTACGATCCAGCCGTCGTCGTCATGCGGTCGGCGGTATCGATGTTGTCCTTGAGCAGGACGGGGATCCCGTGCAGCGGCCCGCGCGATCCCCTGAGCTTTCGCTCGTCGTCCAGCGCGCGTGCGATGGCCAGCGCATCGGGATTGGTCTCGATGACGAGGTGCAGCGCCGGCCCGCGCCGGTCCAGCTCCTCGATGCGGGCAAGATACTGCTGCGTAATCGAGTGGGATGTGCGGCGCCCCGCGGTCATCGCTGACCCGAGGTCAGCGAGCGTCGCCTCTTCGAGATCGAACTCAGCGGTGATGCCCTCGTTGGATTCGTCAGTGCGCGGGACCGGGTAATGATCCTGTGCCGCACGGAGAGGCGTGCCGTGTAGCGCGGCGGCGCCAGCGATGGTGCCCAGCTTTACGAACTGTCTGCGGTCCATGGTCAGTCGAAGTCGAGCGCCAGGTCGAGCGCCGGCGCGGAGTGAGTGAGGGCACCTACGGATATCCAGCTGACGCCCGTTTCGGCGATTGCCCGAACGGTCCTGAGGCTTACACCACCCGACGCCTCGGTCACGGCGCGACTCCCGACCAGCTGCACCGCTTCCCGGACCTCAGTGACGCTCATGTTGTCGAGCATGATCACATCCGAGCCCGCTGCCAGCGCGCGTTCAACCTGCGCGATCGTGTCACACTCCACCTCGACCTTGATGCCGAGCGGGCCGACCGCTCTCGCGCGCTGGACGGCGAGGGCGATATCGCCGTCAACGGCGGCAAGATGATTGTCCTTGATCAGCACCGCCGACGACAGGTCCATGCGATGATTCATGCCGCCCCCCGCGCGGACAGCGTACTTCTCGAGCTTCCGCCAGCCCGGCGTCGTCTTCCTGGTGTCGAGAATGCGCGCACCGGTGTCGCGGACTGCTTCCACGTAACGCGACGTCAGCGTCGCGATTCCCGAAAGGCGCTGGACGAAATTCAGCGCCACACGCTCCGCGGAAAGCAGTCCGCGCGCGTGACCGGAAAGAAATATCACCGGCGTGCTCGGCGATACCGTCGACCCGTCTTCGCGGTCCTGCCTGATCGTCACCGCCTTGTCGAGTTGTCTGAACGCCTCGCAGGCCAATGGCATCCCGGCGATGACCCCTTCCTCGCGGGCGACAAGCCTGCACCGCGCGCGGCGGTCGGAAAGAACGGTCGCCGCGGTTGTAATGTCGTGCTTGGTATCGTCTTCCTCCAGCGCAGCGGCGACGATGGTGGTGAGCTCACTCCGCGTCAACGGGAAATGCAGTCCCTCCTCCGGGCGGAATCCGGCGCTCGCCAGCTCGCTCTCCGTGCGCTTCATTCGCCTGGATCTTCCGCGGCGTCGGGTGCTGGCGAGAGCGGCGTCTGTGCACCGCCACCGATCCCCACCATCCGTTCGATGGCCAGTCTCGCGCGCTCGGCGATCGCCGGCGGAACGGTGATGCGGTGCTCCATGTTGCGCAGCGCGTTGAGCACCTTTGGCAGCGTCGTCACCTTCATGTAGGCGCAGACAGCCGCGTCGTTCGCAGCGTGGAACGTCTTTGTCGGATTCTCGCGCCGCAGCCGGTGCAGGATACCGACCTCGGTCGCAACGATAAATTCATCGGCGCTGGAGATGGCTGGCCGACGGATCATTCCCTCGGTGGAGAGGATCTGCACTCCCGCCGGGTCCACGTCGCCCGCCGACACTGCCTCGACTACGCTGGTGGCACAGCCGCACTCGGGATGGATGAGAAACTCCGCGCCCGGATGCGCCGCGCGCTGAAGCGTAATGTGCTCGGGGTCGATGCCGGCATGTACGTGACACTCGCCCATCCACACGTGCATGTTCGTCCGACCGGTGATGCGGCGAACGTGGGCGCCGAGGAACATGTCGGGGAGAAAAAGAATCTCGCGGTCCGCGGGAATCGAGTTCACGATCTCGACTGCGTTCCCCGATGTGCAGCAGTAATCGCTCTCCGCCTTCACCTCCGCCGTCGTGTTCACGTACGACACGACGATCGCGCCCGGATGCTCGGCTTTCCACTCCCGTAGTTGCTCAGCGTCGATCGTGGCCGCCAGCGAGCAGCCGGCGGCAAGATCGGGCAGCAAAACCGTCTTCGCGGGCGAGAGCACCGCCGCCGTCTCGGCCATGAAGTGTACGCCGCAGAACACGATTACATCGGCTGGCGTCTTCGCCGCCTCGCGCGAGAGGCCGAGCGAGTCGCCGACGTAATCAGCGACATCCTGCACCTCGGCACGCTCGTAGTTGTGGGCGAGGATCACCGCGTTTCGCTGGCGGGCGAGCGTCCTGATCTCTTCCTGCAGCTCGCGGTACGGGTTCGATGTCTTTGCGATGTCTACCATTCGATGTGTTTGCCGCTCCACTTTCGCTTGGCGCGCGGAAAGTCGCTTCTATAATGTCCCCCGCGCGACTCCTTTCTCAACAGCGCGCCGTCAGCGATCAGCTTCGCCGTCTCGACCAGATTGGTTTCCTCGGTCGCGCCTTCCGGCAGCCGCGCCTCGATCTCGAGCAGGCGGGCACGGCCGAGCCGCAATCCCTTGGCGGTGCGGTCGATGCCGCAATAGTCCCACATCACCTGGCGCACTTCATCCGCCGCCACCTGCGCCGCGCCGCGGTCGTGGAGCACCGGCACCTTCCAGCTTCCCCTGCGGGGCGCTCCCTTCACCTTCGGGATCTCGATCATGTCGCGCGCAACCCGCTCGGCGAACACCAATCCCTCGAGCAGGGAGTTGGAGGCGAGGCGATTCGCGCCGTGCACTCCGGTACGCGACACTTCCCCACAGGCGTAGAGCTGGGCGAGACTTGTCCGCCCGCGCAGGTCAGTTACGATGCCGCCCATCATGTAGTGCGCAGCCGGCGTGACCGGGATGAGCTCCCGCGACGGATCAATGCCGCGCGCCTTGCAGAGCGCAAAGATCCCCGGGAAGCGCTTGCGGAACCCGCGCCCGGCTTTTCGCGCGTCGAGCCATACACGCCGCCCGCCCGCCTGCTCGCGGAAGATCTCACGCGCGACGAAATCGCGCGGCGCGAGGTCGGCGAGCCGGTGCCGCCGCGACATGAAGCGGACCTTCTCCTCGTTGACGAGGAACGCGCCCTCGCCACGCACCGCTTCCGAGATGAGCGCGAGAGGATTCTCCGGGGTATCGAGGGCCGTCGGATGGAACTGCACGAACTCCATATCCGCGAGCTTCGCACCGGCGCGGTGCGCGATCGCGTAACCATCGCCGGTCGCGACCTGGGGGTTGGTGGTGTAGCGGTAAACCTGCCCGCAGCCGCCGGTCGCCAGCACGGTGGCGTCTGCGATGATCTCGACCGCTTTCCCCGAAACCGCGGCACGGACGCCGTGGCAGACGCCATTGATGACGATCAGGTCGAGCACGCGCGCTTTCTCCAGCACCTCGATCCGCTTTGACTCCCGCACGCGCTCGATCAGCGTCCGCGCAACCTCCGCCCCCGTCTGGTCGCCGTGCGCGTGGACAATGCGGCGCCGGGAGTGCGCCGCCTCCCGCCCGAGCTTGAAGTTGCCACCGGGCTCGAGATCGAACGCCGCACCGGCTGTCTGCAGCTCACGCACGCGCGCTGGGCCTTCTTCAACCAACACCTCGACGGCAGCCGCATCGCAAAGCGCACCGCCGGCGGCGAGCGTGTCCTGCCGGTGCAGCTCGGGCGAGTCTCCCGCTCCCAACGCGGCGGCAATTCCGCCCTGCGCGTACGCGGTCGCGCTGTCGAACAGCGACCGCTTCGTGAGAATCATCACCTCGCCTTTCTCGGATGCGCGCCACGCCGTGTGCAGTCCGGCAACCCCGCTGCCGACGACCAGAAAGCGCGTCCGTATTCGCTCGGGCATCGAATGAAATCAATGGCGCACTACCGCCCATTGAAAGGGGCTTCCTTCGCCTTGCAGGGTGCCGCGTTCTGTACGATTCTTCCTCCCGATGCGCAAACTCGTCGTCGTTACCACGCTTCTCCTGCTCACTCACATCGGGCTGCTCTTCGCCCGCCGCGATGCGAGGCCGGAATCGAAGGCCGGTGCGCGTTCCAGAGTCGGCATCGTGCTCGATGTCGGCGGTCGCGGCGACAAGTCGTTCAACGACGGCGCCTATGCCGGCGCCGACAGCGCCACCAGGCTGCTCGGCTCGGACATCCGTTTCATCGAGCCCGGCGAGGGCGCGGACCGCGAAGCGGGCCTCCGCCTGCTCGCCGCGGAGGGGATGGATCTGGTCATCGGCGTGGGATTCATCTTCACCGATGACCTGACCAACCTGGCGAAGGAATATCCCGAGGCGTCGTTCGCCGGAATCGACTTCGCTCTCTCCACCGACAAGGCGGGCAACGTGATCCCGCCGCCGCCCAACGTCGCCGCACTCAAGTTCCGGGAAGAAGAGGGATCCTTTCTCGTCGGCGCGCTCGCGGCGCTGGTTGGCAAGACGAAACAGGTCGGCTTCGTCGGCGGAATGGACATACCGCTCATTCACAAGTTCGAGGCGGGATATCGCGCCGGCGTGAAGAAGGTCTGCCCCGATTGCGAGGTCATCGCCCAGTACGCCGGCGTCACCCCGGAGGCGTTCAAGAATCCGGGCAAGGGAAAGGAGCTCGCGCTCAGCCAGTACCAGAAGGGAGTGGAGGTCATCTTTCACGC